>JALYIB010000367.1 GCA_030775965.1 Acidobacteriota bacterium
CCTTCGGACCGTTCAGCGGACCCTTGCACTTGCGCCGGTCGAAACTCGCCAGATGCCCGCTCGCGATCACAGTCCACACCACGCCGTTGCGGTCGATGTCCAGCCCGCGCGGCCCGAACCCTTGCACCGCCGCCTTGGGATTGTTCCACGGCAGCTCATAGTATTCCGCCAGCGCCGTCTCCGGCGGGTTCTTGCCCGGATTGATCCGCACCACCGCGCCCGGGAAGCCCAGCACCGTGCCCCAGATCGAACCGTCCAGCGGACTCACCGTGACCCCATAGAACGCCGCATTGAGACGCGTATCCTTCGCCGGGTCGAGCGAAATATTCAACGCCGAGTTGGTGCCTAAACTCTCGCCGCTGGGTGCAATCGCCACCTTCTGCTCGCCTTCCACATAAGCGTCGCGCTTGCCGTTGCCATTGGTGTCGAGCACCAGCGCCGTCCAGCCCTGGGACTTCGCGGCGTCATGCGTCTGATCCCACATCTTGGTGTTCAGCCAGCCCACCACTCCGCCGCCGCCCCCGCTGCTGGTCCACAACGTATTGTTGGCGTCCTCGGCGAAAACAAGATGATGCGTGCCGAAGCAGGTATCGATCAGTTCCAACTCTTGAGTCTTCGGATCGTACATCGCCAGTTGCCGTCCCGAACTCTTCACCGGAGTCAACTTCGCCGAAGGATGGAGCGAGCCATCCTGGCAAAACGCCGGATTCTGAGGTGGGCGAATGGTGGACGTCAGCCACACCCGGCCGCGCTCGTCGAACATCGGATTGTGCACGTTGTTCTGGCTGTTCCAAATCACTTCATCGCCCCAATAAGGCGACGGGCGCGGCATCGTCGCCGGAGCCGCCAGCGGCGTGCTCGGATCGCGCGGATGCAGCTTCACCTGGCTGATGGTGTTATGCGCCGGGTCCAGTACCGGCAGGAAATCCCCACTCGCTTCGAGCGAACCGTACAACAGTCCGTTCGCATTCACTTTGGGATTGCGCTTGTCGCTAGCGATTTCATCGTGCAGATACACCGTCGGGCTAGCCCAATCCCATTGCGTGATGACGACGTTCCGCTCCACCCCCTGCGGCCGCGGCGGAGCTTCTTTCGGATACTCGCCCGCCGCCACCCGATCCGTCCAATCCGCAAACATTTTTAGCGCGCGCGGCTTGCCCAGCTGGTTGATGCCCGTCATCATCGTCGTTCCCGCCTGCCCCGACTGAATGCGCCGCTCCCAGGCGTCGACCGACGAATCGAAATGCCCCAGCCCCGCCGGCAGCGTGCGCGTTCCCTTCCCGCCCAGCGGGTGGCACGACTCGCAGCTATCTGTCTTCATAATGCGCAGCCACTGCGCCTGGCTCTTCATCGCCGGATTGATCCCGTTGCCTTCCGGGCCCGTGCCCGGAAACTCGCTCTTGGCTGGAGGCTCCGCCAGCGCGAACCAATAATTCGACGGATAATATTCCGCCGCCGCCTTCGCGCTTGGCGCAATCACCGCCGTGAGGTTCAGATTCTTGCCCGGCACGGTCTTGGTTTTCGCCGAATCCACCAGCCCGTAACCGCGCACCCACACCGTGTAGCTGGCCTTGGGCAGTTGCGGAATCAGGTAGCGCCCGCGCTCGTCGGTGACCACCGTCTTGCTGTATTTCGTGCCCAGGTCGGTAGTTTCCGCGATCACCCACACGCCGGCCTCGGGCCCTTGGGTGCTGGTCACCACGCCGCCAATATCGTTATCGTTGATCTTCACCGCCGCGCCCGCCGGTTGCTGCGCCTGGATCGTCATCAGCGACACCGCCAGAAACGCCGCCAGTGCAAGCGCGCTGGCACTCAGGAATGGAAGCCTTTTGCCGCTCATTTGTTCGCACCTCTTTGAGATGAAGTTAGGGGAGAGCCCTGGAGCGCTAGTATATACCCACCGCAATCCACTCGCGACCGGGTATAGAGACAGGTAGTGGGTCCATTTGAAATTCACTCCTCTTGAATTGGATAGCCGCTTGCATCACACTGAAGTCGTGCCCAATCGGTCAAGCAAACGCGGCCGAGGTCCGAAGGACTTCAACCAAATCCCTGGGGAGTGGTACAGAAGGCGATAGGCGAGATGCCAAGGAAGAACCGCCAGACCCTAGCAAGAACGCGGAGGCGGTCAAGCTGGGGCGTTTGGGTGGGCTCAAGGGTGGCAAGGCTAGGGCGGAAAAACTAACGGCGGCTCGGCGCAAAGAAATAGCGGCCAAAGCCGCCGTTACTAACAATCCCACCGGGCCAGTCTTGGGTCAGCCTGGTTTTCCATTCTTGATTTTCTTCGCCCCTTCTTCTTTTTCTGTCAAGAAGTTTTTTTGTTGTGAAAACAATAGCTTGACAGAGTTTACCCCCCTGGGATATCCTCCCCTTAGTGGATCTTGTCAAGATCCACTAATAACGCGCCCTGTTCTTCGGCTCCCTTCTGACCCCAAAGAAGCAAAAAAAGTTTCAAATGAGTAGCCCTGCGCGTCCAAATAAGACCCCAGATCAGGTTAAGTTCGACTTCATCAAAAGCAACTATTTTCGGTCGGCCCATGCGGACGGTGTCTGGGGCGGCGTTACCGGACATCTCGATATTGCTATGGCGTTTTACAGCGAAAGGCCCGCGATCCCTCAGCAAATCGTTATTCCAATCGAAAACGGTAATTTCGGGAATGAGCTTGAGGACAAAAGGGTTGGTCGGGATGCCGTAATTCGGGAAGTCGAAATTTCAGTAACTATGAATGTTGAAGTTGCCAGACTCTTCCGTCAGTGGTTGGATGAAAAAATCCAAGCCGTGGACGAAATTAATGCGAAGGCCAAGCCAAAGGGGAGCGAAAAGAAATGATGAACTATTTGCCAACATCAAGCGATGTTCGCTTTCGCGCTTCCGCTAGAGAGCGGAAGAGATATGCCTCTGCTTATAGGTTTCGAGGTTCCGGAACAGCCTCCCGATCTCCGTTGGCTCTTATAAAACCAAGAGGCATTGGGTTGTCGGGACCAGAACAACGCCTGTTGGAAATTACGGCCCTCGATGCTGTCTCGGAGAAGCCAAACCGGGCTGCGCTCAAGCTCGCCAAGCGAGTGCTAGAATTGGCAGAACTATTTGACATAGAGCCCACGGCCGTCACGGCTTCAGCCGAGGGTGGGGTAGCCCTCTGCTACAAAATTGACGGTATGTATGCTGATATAGAGTGCTTCAATTCAGGGGAAGTATGGGGCATAGTTTCGGATCGAATAAACCCCGCAATCACTTGGCCCGTGGCCATCTCTACGGTAGGGATGGCAGAGGCATTACTCAAAATCAAATCCGACCTGAATGCCTGACAGACCGCCTGAGATGCATGCCGCTGGTCGCGAACCAGTCCAAGACTTCGACGCCGATGAGCGTGGGTATCATAGAGTTCATCCAGAAGTAGTCGGGAAGGATGGGACTGTTGATCCTGCGCATGTGCAATGCCCAGATCTATCCTCCTATCGAAGCAGGTTTAGTCTCCCGTTCTATGCCCTTTACCCTAGAGTCGCCAATGAAGACTGTGCGGTCTTCAAGTTCTTTTACAGGGAAGTATTGCCAATGGCTACATCCCCAGTTGCAGGCGGCGGCACACCTGTTGAATATTCCGTCCGCACCGTACACGACCCGGAAAATGATAACTACGGCCATTGCGAGACTCGATTTTACCGAGGGCAGCAGCACATGAAACCCAACAAGATAGGTTCGGGGGCGAAAAAAATTTTTCGGGAACACATGAGCCGGATACTGGAACTTGAAATTCCTGCTGGCTTTCAGCAGTTCCCATAGCACCGTCACCCGTTCCGCTTCAGATCATCCGGCGCAATGCCGCCAGTTGGCCGATAATTGATCTGTGATATCCATCTTGGGACAGCCGGAACCAAGGCCCGATTTAGAGCCGAAACCAACCCTGCCGCCCAAGCCAGATACTCCCGCTGCCGTCACACTCAGTAGATGGATTCTATTGCCGGGTATCGCGCTGATCATCATAGGCGCGTTGGTATTTGCTTATGCCATGGCAACCAAGACCGAGGGTGTCGGCTCTGTAGCCTATGCCTTCATTTTGATAATGATTTCCTGGGCCGTCGGCGGGGTGGGCATCCTTTTCGTGTTGGTTGATGTCACCCTAAGGTTCATTAACCGCTTTCGCAAAGTAGCCTGATAGAGGCCCATGCTCAAATGGACCCACTACCTAAAGACATGTCTGCGATGGGAATTCGCCAGTGCCAGTTCAAGATAGTCCCGGCCACGGCCCCATTGGCTACCCGCGACGATCTCCGCTTCCATCCGGCCTGTATTTCTTTACAGACCGTCATTTGACAGAGAGGAACACCCTCAGTTACATTGGAGAATTGTGTTTACCGCAAGAGACGCATCCGCGCCTCATTTCTCATAAGGAACATTACTGGAGACAACATGGCAAACGTAGGCACCGTAGGATTAGACTGGCAACAGCGCATTAATTGGGACCGCTTGCGCAAGTACCGCCTGGAGCGCGCGCGAGAGCGCATGAAGGCCCACGGCCTGGGCGCCATGCTCCTTATGTATGACGAGAACGTGCGCTACGTTACCAGCACCCTCACGCCCGGCTGGAACCGCTTGAAGCCCGGCCTGCGCTATGCCCTGCTGTGTGGCGACGACGCTCCAGTGTTGTTCGAGCAAGGCGACATCGGCATGCACATCGAGCGCCATTCGCCGTGGATCCCCAAGGAAAACGTCCGTTATTCCTACGCCTGGGTGAAGGGCGCCGCCGGCGGCGCGTCCAACATGCAGGTGGGCAAGTTCACCAACGCCATCAAGCAGGAAATGAAAAAGCGCGGCGTCGATGGCATGACGCTGGGTGTCGATTTCATCGACATCACCATGATCAAGATCTTCGAGGAAGCCAAGATCAAGTGGGCCGACGGCATGTCGCCCATGATGGAAGCGCGCGCCGTCAAAAATGAGGACGAGCACGAATGCATGCGCATCGTGGGAGCGATCGGCGACGCCGCGCATTGGGAATTCATGAAATTCCTGAGGCCCGGCCGTACGGAGAATCAGCTCACGGCGCACATCATGGAGTTCCTCTACAATATCCCCGGCATGGAAGACGTCGAGGACGTCATCGTTTCCTCCGGCCTCAACACCTGGCCCAACTGGCGCAACTTCTCAGACCGCATCATCAAGCCCGGCGACATGGTGTTCATGGATCTGGCCGCGCTGACATGGAACGGTTACAAATCCTGTTACTACCGCACCTACATGGTGGGCCGCGAGCCCAATCAGGAGCAGAAAGATTACTACGCGCTCGCGCTCAAGTGGCTGTACGATTCGATCAAGGCCGTGAAGGTGGGCGCTACCACTCGCGATATCGCGATGAAGTGGCCCTCCGCCAAAGAAGCCTGGGGCTACGAAGAAGAAGATCAAGCCGCCGCCAACCTGTGGGGCCACGGCCTGGGTCTCGCGCAATATGACCAGCCCGTGATTTCGCGCATCTGGTCTCTGGAACATCCCATCGAGATCAAGGAAGGCATGGTCTTCGCGCTCGAAACCCAGCACGGCAAGCCCTTCGAGTGGGGCGTCCGCATCGAAGAAATGCTCATCGTCCACAAGGACAGCGTCGAGATCGTCTCCAACTTCCCGGTCAACCAGATCACGGTCGTCGATCCCATGCCCGGCTATTCCGATTACGGCAAACGACCCGGCCAGTAAGCGCGGTTCAATGTTTGTAGTTCCTCTCCACTCACCCGAAGCGACCGACGCCGGCCGCTTCGGGCCCAAGGCCGCGAATCTCGCGCGCCTGGGACACGCCGGGTTGCCCATCCCCTCCGGATTCTGCCTTGACGCCGCAGCTTATCGCGAGCAAATTCGCGCCCTCGGCCTCGAAGCCGATGCGCGCGGCGTTTTTACGGCCGAAGACAGCCCGCAAGCCCGGCGCCATGCACTGGCGATGAAGCTAGGCCTGCTCGACAAACCCATCACGCCCGCGATTCTCGATCCCCTGCTCGCCGCCTGGCGGGCCTTGACGAAAGAAACCGCCGCATTGACCGTAGTGCGTTCCTCCGCTTTGGTGGAGGACCGTTTCGGTTCCAGCTTCGCCGGCCAGTTCGAAAGTTATCTCGGCCTCGAAAGCGAAGCCGACTTCATTACCGCCATCCGTTCCTGCTGGGGCGCGCTGTGGGCCACGCGCGCGCTGCGCTACATGGCCACGCACGATATCGACCCCGCCGAGACCGCCATGGGCATCCTGATCCAGCCGCTCGTAAACGCCCGCGCCTCCGGAGGCGGCCTGAGCCAATCCGCCGAAGGCAACATGATCTTGAGTGCGACCTGGGGCCTGGGCTCGGCCATCGCGCAAGGCGAAGTCACGCCCGACCGCTACGAGCTCTCGCGCGAAGGAAAACTTCTCAGTACGATGGCCGGCCGCAAGGATCACGAAGTGGGCTGCGTCCATCACGCCGCCGAACCGAGCACGCAGGTGGTCACACGCGCCCGCGCCGAAGAACCCTGCCTCAGCGAAGCGCAAGCCGTCGAACTCGGCCAACTGCTGCGCCGCGTCGAAGACCTCATGGCGATGCCCGTGGAAATCGAATGGGCCATGGACGAGGCCGGCTTCAAACTGGTGCAAGCCCGTCCGCTGCACACCCAGCCCGCGACGGTTCCCGACGAAATCTGGCGCCATCAAACCCGTCTCAATGGCCACGCAGCCGGCATCGGCTGGGGCACCGGCCGCGCCTGCGTCATTAACTGCGAGTGTGAAATGTCGCGCATCGCCCCCGGCGACATCCTGATCACGAAAGTAGCCGGCCCCGCGCTGAGCCACATTTTGTCGCAGGTGGCCGGCGTAGTCACCGAGCGCGGTGGCAGCACCTCCCACATGGCCTCGCTAGCCCGCGAACGCGGAATCCCCATGGTATTGGGCGTTCTAGACGCCACCCGCCGCATCCCCAACGGCTCCACCGTAGCAGTGGACGGCGTAGCCGGCGTCGTCCGCTGGATGAACTAAAGAAACTAAACCCAAGAGAGGAACTAAGCCGGCAGCGGCTGGCCCTTCGTCTCCACGCCCATCGGCAGCAGCGCGAGCCCTACCACAAACGCCAGCGCCGTCAACCCCACCGGAACTCCCAACGATCCGTAGTGCCGCACGCCTGACCCCACGAGAAATGTGAATCCCGCCGCCGCGAAGCGCCCGATGTTGGTGGTAAACGCGAAGGCACTCGCGCGGCACTTGGTGCTGTACTGTTCC
>JALYIB010000368.1 GCA_030775965.1 Acidobacteriota bacterium
TCAATAAGCTGGCGGACTTCGCTGCCGTCTAGCACTTCGCGCTCCAGCAAGGCGCGGGCGATGCGGTCTAGAGCGTCCGCACGCTCTTCGATGATCTTGCGGGCGCGGTCGTAGCCATCCTGCACCAGCTTCTTGACTTGCTCGTCGATGCGGATGGCGGTGGCTTCGCTGTAGTCGCGATGTTGCGCGATTTCGCGGCCCAGGAAGATCTGCTCTTCGCGCTTGCCGAAGCTGAGCGGGCCGAGTTCGCTCATGCCCCACTCGCACACCATCTTGCGGGCCATGTCGGTGGCGCGTTCGATGTCGTTGCCGGCGCCAGTGGTTACGTGGTGCATGAAAATCTCTTCGGCGATGCGGCCGCCCATAAGGATGGCCATCTGTGCTTCGAGATAATCCTTGTCGTAGCTGTGCTTGTCGTCGAGCGGCAGTTGCATCGTCAAGCCTAGAGCCATGCCTCGCGGGATGATGGTTACTTTGTGCAGAGGGTCGGCGTTGGGGGTGAGTGCAGCCACCAGCGCGTGCCCGGCTTCGTGGTAAGCGGTGTTCTTTTTCTCGTCGTCGCTAAGGATCAGGCTGCGGCGTTCGACGCCCATGATGACTTTATCTTTGGCGAGTTCGAAATCGAACTGCATGACGACTTTGCGATTCTGACGGGCGGCTACCAGGGCCGCTTCATTGACCAGATTGGCCAGGTCAGCGCCGACGAAGCCGGGGGTGCCGCGCGCAATGGTCGTGAGGTTGACGTCGTCGCCCAAGGGAACTTTCTTGGTGTGGACTTTGAGGATCTGTTCGCGGCCTTTGAGGTCAGGACGCCCGACGACTACGCGGCGGTCGAAACGGCCGGGGCGCAGCAGTGCAGGGTCGAGCACGTCGGGGCGGTTGGTGGCTGCCACCAGGATGACGCCTTCGTTCGATTCAAAGCCGTCCATCTCGACCAGTAATTGGTTGAGGGTTTGTTCCCGTTCGTCGTGTCCGCCGCCCAGGCCAGCGCCGCGATGGCGGCCGACGGCGTCGATTTCATCGATGAAGATGATGCAGGGGGCGTTCTTCTTGCCTTGCTCGAACAGATCGCGAACACGGCTGGCGCCGACGCCGACAAACATCTCAACGAAGTCCGAACCGGAGATGGAGAAGAACGGAACATTGGCTTCGCCGGCGATGGCGCGGGCGAGCAGGGTCTTGCCGGTGCCCGGGGAACCCACCAGCAGGACGCCTTTCGGGATGCGTCCACCGAGTTTCTGGAACTTTTGCGGCTCACGCAGGAATTCGATAATCTCTTGCAGCTCTTCCTTGGCTTCCTCGACGCCCGCCACATCTTTGAAGGTGACCTTCTTTTGCTGCGAGGAATGCAGACGCGCGCGGGACTTGCCAAAGCTCAAGGCTTTGTTGCCGCCACTCTGCATCTGGCGCATCATGAACACCCAGAAGCCGACTAGCAGGACAAAGGGGATGGCATTCATCAGAAGCGAAACCCAGTTGCCGCCGGCGTCTTTTTCGACGTTGACGGCCACGCCCTTGTCGATCAGCAGGGTGGTGAAGTCGTTATAGGTATGGGGTACTGTGGAGGTGAACTCGTCGCCGTTCTTGTATTTGCCATGGACGTCGCCGGTCACGCTATTGAGCGTGATCTTTTCGACCTTGCCGTCCTTGACGTCGCGGACCAAAACCGAAAAGTCCGGGTGCGCGCCGGTCGGCTTCGTATTCTTGATCACGGCAAAGACCAAGCCCACCAGGCCCAGCACTACAACCCATAAAACTAAATTTCTGACGCTCGAATTCATGCGTTCTCCCCAAAAGATCCCGGTAAAAAAATTCTTCTACTGTACAGACGAGATAACCGCCCCAAAAGGTTCAACTCTTCGGCGCTTCCTCCCAAACCCGCAACACTGGGCCCGGTTCGCGGCTCGCGGCAAACTCCGCGGCGGCTCCGAAGGTTCTGGACCATACGATCTGGTCTTCACTACTGACAATCGGCCAGGACGCCCTTAGCCAGGAGGGCACGCGCTCCATTTGGAACAATTCCTTGATCTTTTGATCGCGGGCTTGCCCCTCCGGACGGTAGTGATCGCCTGGTTTCCACCCCCGCAATTCCAAAACAGGGGGGAGTCGCCGCAGACTCAATTCGGCTGCCTTTAGCGTAGCATCCTTTGGCGCGGCCGAAGAGTGCGGCGCCACTTCTAAATGCAGAGCGGTATTGGGGGAGACGGCGTAGACTCCGGGAATGGCCAAGCGGGTAACCGCAAAATCTGGACACGGGGCGGCGCGGGCGACGCGAATCCAGTCGAAGGAGCGGCGGATGTCGAGTCCGGGCAGGCGCAGGCGGCCATTGCCTTCCGGGTGCCCGGCTAGGTCAAAAATGCGTTCGACGTGAGCGTATTCGACATGGCGCAGGTCGCCTTTCACTTGGGCGATGGCGCGCCGGAGAAGGCGCCGGGCGACGGCGGGGGGCAGTTGGGCTAGGCAGGACGCTTGGATTTCGATGCCGCTGGCGCGTGCGTGGAGGATGGCGGGGGCAATTTGATCGAGGTGTTTCTGCCACCATAGTTCTTCGTCCTGCGCGAGGTGAGCCAGATGCGCTAGGGATTCGGCGATGCGCGGGTTCCAGTCGCGGGCGAGTTGGGGCAGGAGCGAGGCGCGGATGCGGTTGCGGGC
>JALYIB010000369.1 GCA_030775965.1 Acidobacteriota bacterium
CTTCGGCACCGCCCACGACTTCAACGCCCCGCCCACCTCCAGCCGGAAATCGTAATGCAAATGCGAAGCGTGATGGCGTTGGACGCAAAATTGCAACTCATTCCCGCGGGTAGGCGTGGCCCCCGGAGCCGGCTCCGGCGTCTTCTCGAAATGCCGCTTCTCAGCGTACTTTTTTAAGGTCATGCGGCCGATACAAAACAAGCGGATAATGTTTGAGGTATAGTGAAAGGCTGCGAGGTATAAGTAATGGCTGCCATAGTTTGGAAAGGGCACCTCACGTTCGGGCTAGTCTCGTTCCCGGTTAAATTGTACAGTGCCGCCCGTAGCGAGACCATCAGCTTCAACCAGCTTCACAAATCCGACGGCTCCCGTGTCCGGCAAGTTTTATACTGCGCCGCCGAAGACAAACCCATCCCGCGTACCGAAATCGTCAAAGGCTACGAGTATGAAAAGGATCGCTACGTAGTCATCGAAGACGAAGATATCAAGAAAGTCGCCCCGCAAACCGCCAAGGTCATGGAGATCCAGGAATTCGTCAAAGCCGACGCCGTCGATCCCATCTACCTCGAAACCTCTTATTACATGGCCCCCGACCAAGCCGGCGAGAAGCCCTACGCCCTGCTCTTCGACGCCTTGAAAAAATCCGGCTACATGGGCATCGCCAAAGTCACCATGCATAACCGCGAGCACGTAGTGATTCTGCGCCCCGGCGCCAACGGCGTGCTGCTGCACACCATGTATTTCAGCCACGAGATCCGCAAAGTAGACGAGTTCCGCACCGACCTGAGCCTGGTAAAAGAAAAGGAACTGGCGCTGGCCCAAAGCCTGGTCCAAGCCCTGGCCGCCGAATTCGAGCCCGATAAATACAAAGACACCTACCGCGAAAACCTTTTGCAAATGATCGAGTCAAAGAAGGAAGGCAAGGAAATCGTAGCCACGCCCGAACCCCACCAAGAAAAAGTGGTCGATATCCTCGAAGCCCTGAAGGCCAGCCTCGCCGTAGCCAAGAAACCCGCCGCCTCGGCAAGAGCCGTAACGTCCATTGCCGAAGCCAAACCCGCAAAACGCAAAGCGCGCGGTTAACGCACCAGCACTGACACCAGCACCCCCGCCACCACCAATACCGCGCCCAGCACATTACCCGTAGTCGGCTTCTCCCCTAAGAAAACGAAAGCCATCCCCACCGCCAGCGCCACGCTCAACTTGTCAATGGGCGCCACCCGCGAAGCGTCCCCCAGCTTCAGAGCCTTATAGTAAAACAGCCACGAAAGCCCGGTAGCCACCGCCGACAGAATCAAAAAAATATACGAGTGCCGCGAAATCCGCCACACGTCGCGCCCGTTCCCCTGCACCGTCACAATCCCCCAAGCGAAGAACACAATGATCACCGTGCGGATCGCCACCGCCAGATTGCTATCCACATCGCGCACGCCGATCTTCCCCAAAATCGCCACTAGCGCTCCAAAGAAGGCCGACAGCAATGCGTAAATCGCCCAGGTCATCCATCCAGATTAGCTCGCTATCCGGAACGCCATCCCCACAAACATCACCACAAACATCGGCATCGTCGCGCAGCAAATGCGTAATTTATTCCGATTCCCGCCCCATCTCCCCACGCCAACAAAGGACTTATCAAACTGGCGACCTGTTTGCAACCACATATCTTGAGAGGTGCACGATGGAATCCACCGAGATGCTGAAATGCGAGAATCTGCTGCCCGGTTCGTTGATTGACGTCGAAACGAAAAGCCGCCACTACCGTATTGAATGCCTGGGCGGCACCTCCATCCGCGTTTCCGGCCACCCCGAATTCTGCCCCGAGCCTGTGCCGGCGAGCCTGCAAGGTTCCGTCGATCCGGAAGGCGTGCTCGAGTTAGGTTTCATCGGTCGCGGCATGCGCATGATCTTCCTGCTCGAAGACGCGCACCCCATCACCACCTCGCGCGTTCTGCGTGTCCGCGTCGAACAACCCATTCAATAATCTCAAGCGTCCATCGACAACCCCTGCCCCGCAGCGTCAGCGCAGCAGCCGTCCCCGCGCGAAACCTCGCACAAAATTCTACGATTCATGCGGCCCTCCCTTTAACAACTCCTCAGCATAGATCGCCCCCGCCGGCGTTTCCTCATGCTTGAAAAACACGAAGACGTCGCGCCCTTCCCCCAACTGCTGCCGCGTCCGCGCCGCAATCTCCAGACGATCCTCCGCCGAATACTCTTCCTTCCGCAGCCGCGCATACACAAACGGAGCCGTCACCACCTTCGGCACCTCAAACCTGTCAGACTCCGCCAAGCACAGCGCCACTTGATGCCGTTCCAACAACCGGTACACTTCGTCCGTCAACCAAGTAGCGTTGCGAAACTCAAACGTCGTCCGAATATCCTCGGGCAGCTTAGCCAGAAACGCGCCCAATAGCTCTGTATCCACCTTGAAGTTGGGAGGCAGCTGAAACAACACCGGACCCAGCCTTCGCGAAGCCCGCAACGGCTCCAGAGCCTTAAAAAACAACTCCGTGAATTCAGATTCCTTCAGCCGGTTAATATGCGTAATCCGCATGTGCGCCTTGCAGGCGAACAGAAACCCCTCCCCCGTCGCCGCCACCCAGTTTTCGAGCGTAGCCGCCTTCGGCAACTGCCGAAACGTGTAATTGATCTCCACCGCATTCAGCCGCGTAGCGTAATGCTTCAGGAAGTCCTTCGCCGCCAGCTTTTGCGGATAAAAATCCGGCTTCCAGCTCGTATACGCGAATCCCGAGGTCCCCACCGATAGCCGAGCCATTCTCTCAGGCTACACTGAAGTTACAGTGCACCCCCGATCCGCCGAACGAACGCCCTCCGGTAAACATTCGCGCGATAAAGGCCCCACGCCCAAGCGTTCCCAATCCGAACGCATCAAGGAAATCTGGCCGGACCTGCGTGACATGATCCTGCCGCGCCGCAAACTCCTGGCGCTGGGCCTCGGCCTCATGATCGTCAACCGCGTCAGCGGCCTGGTACTCCCCTATTCCACTCGCTTCTTGCTCGACAACGTAATCGGCAAAAAGCAGCACTCGTTGTTAACTCCGCTGGTGCTCACGGTAGTCGCCGCGACCGTCGTTCAAGGCATCACCTCATTCACCTTGACTCAGCTTCTCTCCAAAGCCGGACAGCGCCTCATCGCCGAACTTCGCCAGAAAGTCCAGCAGCACATCGGCCGCCTGTCCGTCGGCTATTATGACGCCAACAAAAGCGGAGTCCTCGTCTCCCGCATCATGAGCGACGTCGAAGGCGTGCGCAACCTCATCGGCACGGGCCTCGTCGAATTCGTCGGCGGCGTAGTCACCGCCATGTTCGTCCTCGTCTTGTTGCTCAAAATCAGCGCGCTGATGACCGGCCTCACTGCCTTCTTCGTAGCCATCTTCGCTCTCAGCCTGTCGAAAGCCTTCACCAAAATCCGCCCCATTTTCCGCGAGCGCGGCAAAATCAATGCGGAAGTCACGGGACGCCTCACCGAATCCCTAGGCGGCGTGCGAGTGGTCAAGGGCTACCATGCCGAAGAACGCGAAGCCGCCGTGTTCGCCGCCGGCGTCAAGCGTTTGCTCGCCAACGTCGAAGCCTCCCTCACCGCCATGTCCTTCATGAGCCTCTCGGCTACGGTGCTGATGGGAATCGTAGGCGCGGTCGTCATGTTCGTCGGCACCCGCCAGATTTTCGCGGGAACGCTCACCCCCGGCGGCTTCTTCGCCTTCACCGCCCTATTGGCTTTTCTAGTCGCCCCGGTCTTCGGCGTAGTCGGCATCGGCACCCAAATCACCGAAGCTCTCGCCGGCCTGGACCGCACCCATGAAGTCCTGAAAGAACGCCCCGAAGACGAAGACCCCAACCGCACCGTAGCGCTCGGCCCCATTAACGGCGAGGTTCTTTTCGAAAACGTCGGCTTCTCCTACGAAGCCGGCAAGCAAGTATTGTTCGACGTCAGCTTCCGCTCGCAGCCCGGCACCGTCACCGCTCTGGTCGGCCCCTCCGGCTCCGGTAAATCCACCATCATCAGCCTGATTAGCGCCTTCCATATCCCCACCGCGGGAAAAATTTTTGTCGACGGCGTCGATCTCTCGACAGTGCGCCTGGACAGCTACCGCACCCAGCTGGGCGTAGTGCTGCAAGACACTTTTCTCTTCGACGGCAGCATCGAAGAGAACATCGCCTTCGCCCGCCCCGGCGCCACCAAGGAACAAATCCTCGAAGCCTGCCGCATTGCCCGCGTCGACGAATTCGCCGAGAATTTTGAAAAGAAATACGACACCATCGTCGGCGAGCGCGGCGTCAAACTCTCCGGCGGCCAGCGCCAGCGCGTCTCCATCGCCCGCGCCATCCTGGCTGACCCGCGCATTCTCATTCTCGACGAAGCCACCTCCAGCCTGGATTCCGAATCCGAAGCCCTCATCCAGGAAGGCTTGCGGTACCTGATGCAAGGACGCACCACCTTCGTCATCGCCCACCGCCTCTCCACTATCCGCCGCGCCGAGCAAATTTTGGTGGTCGAAGCCGGCCGCGTCGTCGAACGCGGAATCCACGAATCGCTCTACGCCCTGGGCGGCCGCTATTGGGATCTCTATACCCGCCAGCACGGCCTCGAAGCCAATCTCTTCCTGGCCCCCGGCGAAGGCGATTCCATCCCTGATTCCGAAAAAGCCGGCGGCTCCAAACCCGACGGCGCCGGCCTCGGCGAAGCCATGCGCCTTATCCGCGGCGGTTGATCCTCTGCCCGCAACCGCTCCCCTTCACTATTTCTCGAACACTCACAAAGGGCACTTCAAGTGCTCCAGCGAATGCGTGAAGGTTTTGGCGATTCCCAGTGTGCTGTTGTGCTTGCCAGCTTGCACGCAGAGACACCGGCACGCCCAACTTACCTGCGCCTGTTGCCGATTTCGCGCCTCAAACGTCGGCAAACGCTAGCTGCGACCGGCCGCGTGCCCGCGCATCAGATAATGGAGGCCGTCGGCTCCCGAATGAATGAAACCGTTGAATTCCTGGTCCAGCACGGCTACGTCGTGCTGTTCGCCGCCGTGTTAGCGGAGCAGAGCGGCTTGCCCCTGCCCTCCGCCCCGTTCCTGCTAGCCGCCGGCGCGCTCGCGGGACTCGGCCGCCTGAACCTTCTCGCAGCCCTCACGCTAGCCATCCTAGCCTCCCTGCTAGGCGATTCCCTCTGGTTCTATCTAGGCCGCCGCCGCGGCAGTTCGATCCTGCGTTTCCTTTGCAAGATCGCCCTCGAACCCGACAGCTGCGTGCGCCAGACAGGTACCGTTTACTCACGCTACGGCGCCAGCTCCCTGCTGTTCGCGAAATTCGTCCCTGGACTAAGCACCGTGGCGCCTCCCATGGCCGGCATGTACAAGCTCGCCCCTTGGAAATTCGCGCTGCTCGATGCCGCCGGAGCCGCCCTATGGGCCGGTGCTTTCATGATCGTCGGCTGGTGGTTTCGCACTCAATTGGAGCTGCTGGCGTTTTATCTGCAGCGCTTCGGCTCCGGCCTGGGCATCGCCATCGCCTCCATCCTCCTGCTCTACGTAGCGCTCAAATACATCCAACGCCAGCGCATTTATCGCTCGTTGCGAATCGCGAGGATCACGCCCCACGAACTAAAAGAGCGCATGGAAAAAGGCGAAAACCTCTCGCTAGTCGATCTCCGCAACGCCATCGAGCGCAGTGAGGGCCGCATCCCCGGCTCCATCCAGATCAGCCCCCGTCAATTGACGGAAGACCAGGTCGATTCCGTAATCGTCTCTCTAGCCGGCGCCGAAATCATCCTCTACTGCACCTGCCCCAACGAAGTCACCAGCGCCCGCGTCGCTTTGCAATTGAAGCGGCACGGCGTCGCCCATGTGCGCCCCCTCGAAGGCGGATTCCCCCTCTGGCGCGAGTTGGGCTTCCCTGTCGAAGCGGTGGCCGAAGAAAAATCCGCCCGCTCCGCAGCCTGATTCCTTCGGCGATCCGCCGCATTTAACTAAGTGGTTCGCTCGATTCCGCACCCCAAAAACTTGCCTTAGCATCAAGGTAAGCCAAGGAGCTTCCAACACCATGACCCCATCGAAACTGGGAATCGCATTCTTGGTTTTCGCCACAACCGCGGCCGCCCAAACCAATAACTGGGAGCTCGGACATCCCGACGCCAAGCTCTTGCTCGGCATCGACGTCAAAAGCATCCGCCAGTCGGCCGCCTGGCAAATCTTTAGCGACCAAACGAAGGCGCAAGCGCCGCCCGCCGTGGCACAGCCTCCGCTGCAAGCGACGATGCAAAACATGGCCCAGGGAATATTCAGTCAAATCGATCGCATATTCGTGTCCTCGCCCGGCAACCCCGCCTTGAACGCCAAGACCAATGCCCCCTTCCTGCTGGCCATCGAAGGCAAACTCCCCCTGGACGCGTTGAAGCCCTTCATGCAAAGCCCCGCGAAGCGCTATCGCACAGCCGACCTCTACCGCACTACGAAAACCGACACCACCACCCTGGCCGTGCTCGACGGCCTTCTGCTCTTGGGCGACGAAAAATCCGTTTTGTCGGCCCTCGACCGCCGCGGCCACGGTCTACTGACCCCTTCGAAAACCTTAGCCCGCGCCAAAGCCCTGGCCGCCACCCACGATTTTTGGATCGTCGCCGACGAATCGCTGTCCAAATTTCAGACCGTCAAAGACACCTGGAACCCGCTAGCCATGCCCTTTGCCTCGCAAGTGAAAGGCATGGATTTCGGCTTGGCCGTCCGCGATGGCCTCCAATTCGAGTTGAGCCTCGCCACCGATAGCGAAGCCGCCGCGTCGCAGATGGCGCAAATGGTCGCTTCCCAAATTCAAATGGAACTGGCGGCGCAGCCCAACTCAGCCGAAATCGCGGAGACGGTGCAGAAACTCAAAATCGATTCCCTGGGAAATCGCATGCGCGTGAGCCTGGCCTTGACCGGCGATGAATTCGCCGCGCAGCTCGAAGCTGTACAAGCCGCCCGCCTGCGGGCAGCCGCGGCCGCTCCCAAAACTCCGCCGCCGGCCATGCGTCCCGCCAAAACCGCCACTCCCGGAAAGATCACGATCTACGGCCTGGACGGCGGCCCGCGCGTCATCGAAACCACCCATTAACTTGACAGCCGTGCGTAACATGGAGGTATGATTACCCTCCGTCCGGCGAACGAGCGCGGCCACGCCGACCACGGCTGGCTCCACAGTTATCACACGTTTTCTTTCGCGAATTATCACGATCCCAAGCACATGGGCTTCCGCTCCCTGCGCGTCCTCAATGACGACCGCGTAGCCCCCGGCAAAGGCTTCGGCGCTCACGGCCACCGCGACATGGAAATCATTTCTTACGTCATGGAAGGCAGCCTCGCCCACAAAGACAGCATGGGTCAGCAACAAGTCCTCGAGCCCAACATGGTGCAAGCCATGTCCGCCGGCACCGGAGTCATCCACAGCGAATTCAACCCTTCGCCCAAAGAGCCCGTCCATTTCCTGCAAATCTGGATCGAACCCGCCGAAGCCGATATCGAACCCTCCTACCAGCAATTCGCCTTCGACCCCGTCGAGAAAAAAGGCCGCCTCCGCCTGATGGCCGGCCCCGATAAAAAAACCGACGTCCCCGCCGCCCTCATCCATCAAGACGCCCGCATGTACGCCTCTGTCCTAGCCGCGGGCGAGACTCTGGAACAACCCATCGCCCCAGCACGCCACGCCTGGGTCCACTGCGCGCAAGGCAACATCACGCTCAACGGCCACGCTTTAAAAGAAGGAGACGGCGCCGCCATCAGCGGCGAGTCGTCCCTCCAGATCGCCGGAGCCGAACCCAACGGCGGCGAGTTCCTGGTCTTCGACCTGGCATGACCGTGAATGCGCTGGCTGTGAATGCATTGGCTGTGAATGCATTAGCTGTGAATGCATTAATAGTGTTCTACTCCCGCCACGGCGAAACCGAGCGTCTGGCGCTAGCAGCAGGAGTCGGAGCCGTCCAAGCCCGCGCCAACATCCGCCTCCGCCGCCTGAAAGATTTAGCCGACGCCGCCACCATCTCGAGCGACCCCCTCTGGACCGAAAACCTCGAACGCATGCTCTCCGACTACATCGTCCCGCGCGAAGTCGACGCCCATTGGGCCGACGTAATCCTGACCGCGTCGTGCC
>JALYIB010000370.1 GCA_030775965.1 Acidobacteriota bacterium
GGCTGTGAACGCTGCCACGGACCCGGCAGCGACCACGTCGCCGAGCCCACGCGCGCGACTATCGTCAATCCCGCGCGTCTGGACACAGTCGCCGCCACCGACACCTGCATCCAGTGCCACTCACAAGGCCAGCCCTTGCAGAAGCCCATCAACGGCGTGTATTACGATTGGCCCGTGGGCTACGAACCCGGCAAGAACTTGCGCGACTTCTGGCAACTGGAAGAACACAAAATCGGCGAGACCACCTTCACCCATTTCGCCGACGGCACCGCCCACAAGAACCGCATGCAAGGGAACGACTTCGTGCAAAGCGCAATGTACTCGCACGGCGTGACCTGTTTCTCCTGCCACGATGTCCATGGCACCGCCAATAATGCTCAACTCCTGAAGCCCGCGAGCGTCATGTGCCTCGAGTGCCACGGACCCAGTTCGCCTAACGGTCCGCATGCCCCCACCATTGAAGCGCACACGCAGCACCGGGCTGGCAGCGCCGGCAACGAATGCGTGAACTGCCACATGCCCAAAATCGCAACCGAGCTCGCCGACGTGAACGTGCGCGCCCACACCTTCAAGTTCATTCCGCCCTCCGCGACGACGCAGGATAAAGTGCCCAACGCCTGCAACACATGCCATAACGATAAGACCCCGGCCTGGGCCAGTGAGGCGCTCCGCAAGTGGCCCGGCCGCAGCCCCTGGCGCGTAGAATAAAGTCTGTCGCGTAATACGGCGCCGGTTTTTCGGTGGAGGAAATTCCGCGGAAATCCTACACTGCTTTATGCCAGCAACCGCCATGACCGCACAACCCCTGTTACCGCCGCGCGCTGAGATGGAGCGGGCGTTTCTCGCCTCCGACGCTACCTATAACGGACTGTTCTTCACCGCCGTCCGCACCACCGGCATCTTCTGCCTGCCGGCCTGTCCCGCGCGCAAGCCGCTCCCCAAAAACATCGAGTTCTTCGCCACCGTTAAGGACGCGGTCTTCGCCGGCTACCGCCCCTGCAAACGCTGCCGCCCCACCGAATCCGCCGCGCCGGAGTGGGTGCGCAGCCTGCTCGCGGCCGTCGATCAAAGTGGCGGCGCCCGCATCCGCGAATCCAGCCTACGCGACATGGGACTCGAAGCCGCCCGCGTCCGCCGCTACTTCCTGCGCGAATTCGGCATGACTTTCCAAGCCTACTGCCGCGCACGCCGCCTGGGCCAAGCCTTCGTCAGCATCCGCGACGGCAGCTCCATCGATGACGCCGTGTTCGACTCCGGCTTCGATTCCCATAGCGGTTTCCGCACCGCCTTCGCGCGCCTGTTCGGCAAGCCCCCCGGTCAAATTGAAAACGGCGATTGCATCCGCCTAGCCTGGATAGAAACGCCGCTCGGCCCGATGGTGGCCGGAGCGTCAGCGGCAGGAATCTGCCTGCTCGAATTCAGCGATCGCCGTATGCTCGAAGCGCAGCTCGACCGCATCCGCCGCCGCTTCGCAATCCCCCTGGTCCCCGGTGACAGCGATCGCCTGCGGCAACTCCGCGCCGAACTCGACGAATATTTCGCCGGCGCCCGCCGCGAATTCACCGTGCCGCTGATTTATCCCGGCACGGAATTCGAACAGCGAGTCTGGAACCAACTGCTGGCGATCCCCTACGCCGAGACACGCTCCTATCAGGACCTCGCGCGCACCTTGGGACAGCCCGGAGCCTCGCGCGCCGTAGGCCGCGCCAACGGCATGAACCGCATCGCCATCCTGATCCCGTGCCACCGCGTCGTGAATCAAAACGGAGACTTAGGCGGATACGGCGGCGGCCTGTGGCGCAAACGAATCCTGCTGGAGTTAGAAAAGGAAGGAACGAATCTCTAAGCCGCTTTTTGGACTTTGCCGCTCTTAATGCAGGACGTGCAGGCGCGAATCCGCTTGGGTGCGCCCTTCACCATCGCATGCACCGGCTGCAGATTGATATTCCAACGCCGCTTCGTCAAATTGTGAGCATGGCTCACCCGGTTACCGAACTGAGGGCCGCGCCCGCAAACATCACACACTTTCGCCATCGGAAGACACTCCTGCTACTGTTTTACTTTCGTTAGTTTAGCATGGGATCGCAGGCCCCCGCTACTTGCTTTCGAGATGGGCCCGGTCCTTCTCATTTTCGGTGCAGAAGAATTCGAAAATATCGGAATCGGCCCACAGCTCATAAATAACCTTGATGGTGAACGGTTTGGTGTACATCTTCGGGTCGTCGAAAGTCATTTCGACGTCCATGTGTCCGAAATCAGGACGGTGATAGCGTTCCACCACGCGTAGCGCGTCGCTGTGCGGATGGCCCA
>JALYIB010000371.1 GCA_030775965.1 Acidobacteriota bacterium
GATGGCAACAGCGTCATTCCGCAGGCGGATCCGCTATTCGGATCGGCAGTGGCTCTGCGCAGCCAGGTCGCCAGCGCGCAGGAAACCCACATTTTCTCCCCGCGCATCCTCAACAGCTTCACCGCCGGATTCTCCCGCGCCGCCTTCGGCTTCGATTCCCTGACCTTCGTGCCGTTTGCTCCCAGCCTCGATTTCGTTACAGGCCTCGGCCCCGGAGGCATCGTGATCGGCGGCGGAACCACCACCACCGGCCTCGCCAGTATCACCTCCGCCGGACCCAACAACGCCGCCGGCGTTTCCAACGCGCGCAACCTCTTCACTCTGGAAGATAGTGTCCAAGTCGTCAAGGGAATTCACCAGTTCAGCTTCGGCGTCTGGTTCCAACGCCTGCGCGACAACGAAGATACCGGCTCGCGCCGCGCCGGGGTGGCGAATTTCGCCAGCCTGACCACGTTTTTACAAGGCACCGCCTCCACCTTTCAAGTGCTCCCCAATCCTTCGCCCCTAGGCTGGCGCAATTGGATGGGCGCCTGGTACGTCGAAGACAACATCAAGCTGCGCCCCAATCTTACGCTGCGCGCAGGCCTCCGCGACGAGTTCACCACCGGCTGGAACGAAGCCGATGGCCGTGCCGCCAACTACCTCACCGGCGCCAACAACGTGCTCGTCACCAATCCGGTCGTCGGCAATTCCGTCTACACCAAAAACAACGCCACCAAGTTATTCGGCCCCCGCGTCGGCCTCGCCTGGGACCCGTTCGGCAACGGCAACACCGCCCTGCGCGCCGGCTTCGGAACTTATTATTCGATGATCGACAACTTGGCGTTCCTGCTGAACTCCGTGGCGCCCTACAACGGCTCAGCCACCTTCTCCGGAGCGCTCTCGAACGTCACTCCGATCACGCCCGGCGTGCAGCCCCCGGCCTCCTGCACCGGTGGACCCAGCGTGCCCTTCGCCGGCTGCACCATCTTCGCGCCGCAAGGCGTTCAACCGGATGCCAAGACTCCCACCGTCCAGGAATGGAACTTTACCGTCGAGCAGCACCTCAGCTCCAACATGGTTTTGCGCGTGGCTTATGTGGGCTCGTTTGGAATCCACGGCCTGCTGAGCCTCGATCCCAACACCATTCCCGCGGCCATCTGCACGAACCCGTCCGGCTGCACCGCGGGCGGAGTCGCCGCCAACGGAGCCCCCGCCACCGCCGCCAACCAAAGCCACGTCCCGCAAGGCGCGCAATACATTCCCGTCGGCACGCGCCCGAATCCCTCGCTAGGCGCGGGCTTCTTTTGGTACACCGAAGGCAACAGCCGCTACAACGCCCTGCAAACCGACGTTGTGCGCCGCCTCAGCCAGGGTTTTCAGTTCCGCTTCAATTACACCTGGTCCAAAAATCTGGATATGAATTCAGGGCTAACTGGAGCCCAATCCAACAATCAAGCGCAAATGATCATGGACCGCAACGATCTCAGCCGCGATTGGGGCCCGTCCGCCTTGAACGTCGCGCACCAGGTCAGCATCTCCGCGCATTACGAGTTGCCCTTTGGGAAAGGCCGCCCGTCGCTTGAGAATCGTATCGTCGGCGGATGGCAAGTGAACGCCATCGCCACGCTCTTGAGCGGCTTCCCGCTCACCCCGCAATTCGGTTCCAACCGCTCGGGCGACGGCGACACCCGCAACCCGGATCGTCCCTCGCTGAACCCAGCGTTCACAGGTCCCGTCGTAACCGGCAATCCGAATCAGTGGTTCAACCCCGCCGCCTTCGTCGCTCCCGCCCCCGGCACCTGGGGCAACCTGGGCCGCGGCGTTTACGATGGCCCCGGCTTAGCGGACCTTGATTTGTCGCTCTTGAAAAACACCGCGATTACCGAAAGAATCAGTCTGCAGTTCCGCGCGGAAGCGTTTAATCTGCTCAACCACGCCAACTACGGCACGCCCAACGCCACTGTCTTTACAGGCACCACCACCGATCCCGTGACCAAACTAACGGTGCCGGCCGTGAATCCTTCCGCTGGATTGATCACGTCCACGGCAACTTCCTCGCGCCAGATTCAAATGGGATTAAAATTGATTTTCTGATCGCCCGCGCGCCAGCAGCGCAGTGAGAATCACGGAGACAACGCTCACGATCGGCGCGCCCATGAACGGCGGCGCACGGCGAGGCCGGAAGCGATCCTTAGCGTCAGTCCTCACCAGTACGAATAGCGTACGCGGCTGAAAAAGCACGGCGCAATACGAGGACATAGAAGTCATAGCCCGAACGAGCGCCGCCTGCTATCATCGGACTGCGGCGCGGCGAATTCACCCCCGCTATTCCTTCGCTTACGTCGCAGACCCGGACACAATAGCCCCGGGCACAATAGCAATGATTTTCACGGTCGGCCACTCCACCCGTCCGCTGCAAGAGTGCCTGGAGTTGCTGGCCGTGCACGGCATCGAACAGTTGGTGGACGTGCGCACCATCCCCAGGTCGCGCCGCCATCCCCAATACAACACCGGCGCTTTAGCGGAGTCTCTGCAACAGGCCTACATCCGCTATCGGCACCTGCCCGGCTTGGGCGGTTTGCGCCACCCCCGCAAGGATTCGATCAACAGCGCCTGGCGCAACGACAGCTTTCGCGGCTACGCCGATTACATGCAGACGCCGCCTTTTGAAGCCAGCCTGCTTGAGTTGATCCAGGCCTCCAATCTCCATCGCACCGTAATCATGTGCGCGGAAGCGGTGCCCTGGCGCTGCCACCGCTCGTTGATTGCCGATGCGCTGCTCGCCCGCGGCCTAGCGGTTGCCGACATCTTAAGCACCAAGCCCGCCCAGCCGCACGCCCTCACTTCTTTCGCCCGCATTGACGGCGGAAAAGTGACCTACCCCGGCCTGCTCCCCTAAGCTCTGGCCGCTTGCGCCGCTTGCAAAGTGTCGGTGTATTGCTGAAAGCGAGTCACTTTGCCGTCGGCCAGCGTCCAGAAATGCGCGAACTGCGCGTCGATCTTTTTGCCCGTCGCCCGGTAAGCCCCGCTGTAGCGCCCCGTGACGATGATGGATTCGCCGGCATCGAAAAACTGTTGCGGATTCGCGGCGAACCCGTCCCATTCCGTCGCCAGCCGCAGAAACACACCTTGCAGAATCGCGCCCGGCCCGATGTAAGGGTTGCCGTCGGCGTACAAAAAATTGTCGGCTTCCCGCCATTCAGCGGCCGGGTCGAATGCTCCCAGCACGCTCGGCACGTCGCCTTTCGCGAAAGCTCCGTATAGGGATCGTATCGTTTCCAGATTTTGTAAGGACATTAGAGTTTCGGTGCGTAATAGCCGTGCCGCGCGCGTACGATCAGGTCCTTGCGGCCTTTCACGCGGATGTCGACGGCGTGATACAGCCCATCGGTCTTGAGCGGCTCCGGACGATAGAACACGTTGTACTGATGCCGCAGCTCGTTGGCGATATTTTCAAAGGACTGCGCCAGGTCCTGCGATTTAAATGGAAAGAACGCCAGCCCGCCCGTCTCTTCCGCAAAGTAGCGCAGAATTTTGTCGCCGTCGGTGGGGATGCGCGAGATGTTGGTGGAAATAGTGTAGATCACCACGTCGGCCTTGTGCGCCATTTCGAGCGCCTGTTCGCGGGAGTAGCGGCTGTCGTTATCCTCGCCGTCGCTCAGCATCACAATCGCGCGCCGGAATTTATCGCGCGGCTGGTCGCCCATCAGCTTTTCTTTGCAGGCGAAATATATGGCGTCGTAGAGCGCCGTCCCCCCGCCGGGTCGCAGGCTATGGATCGCTTTCGAGAGTTGCTCGGACGAATCCGTCAGATCGGAAACCAGCTCAGCGG
>JALYIB010000372.1 GCA_030775965.1 Acidobacteriota bacterium
AGTGTGACCGGGTATGAACTGCACTGGAGAACCGGAGTTCTTTGGAGCGGGGGATTGTACGGCCTGGAGGGTGGCTTGTTCACGATGGGCGTGGTAGCCGGGTTGTTCTTCGTGCTCTACAGATGGATCCCGGAGCGGGGGTGAGTATGCGACGGCTCGCGCTGGTAGTGATATTTTCCCTTGCCTCGGCCCGCTTGCACGCCGACGCGAAGAAGCTCACCGAAGACCAGCGCATTGAGATCCTGCGCGGCCTGAGTTCTGAATACGCCAAGATCAAAGTGGTGATCCCACGGTCGAAGAAAGCTTTGGAATTTTCCAGCGACGGCACCTGGGATCACGATGTCTGGAACGCCGCTTTCAAGGAGTCCGGTCCGGCGGGACGTGTCGGCGATCTGATTCAAGTCACGCGCGTCGAGATCGACAAGGACCGCATCGTCCTCGAACTCAATGGCGGGATGAAGAACGGCAAGCGCTTCCTCGACCACGTGCAGATCGGCATGGGCAACTCGACCAGTCCGGTGAACGGACCAGCGACGAACGCGCCGGGCGGCACTACGGTCGCGCTGACGTTTGGCGGTCCCATTGGCGAGATTACCTCCGCGGACATCAAGAAGATGCTGCTGCCGGTTCTGGATTTTGAAAAATCCACGGTCACCGGGAACTATGTCGATACCCTGCCCGAGCCCATCAAGGAAGCCGTTAAGGCCAAGAAGGCGATTGAGGGAATGAATCGCGATGAGGTCATTCTGGCGGTGGGGCGGCCGGTTCGCAAGACTCGCGAATCGAAGGACGGAACGGATTACGAGGATTGGATTTACGGCGAGCCACCCGGGCGCGTGACGTTTGTGACTTTCACTGGCGACAAGGTGGTTAAGGTCAAAGAAACGTACGCCGGTTTGGGCGGTTCTATCGCGGAGACCCCTCAGCAGCCGTAAGCGGTTCAAACAGTACTCCCCCCAGTACCATTACGCGGCCATCCAAAGTACCTTGTTCGATTGCGTGCTCCAGAACACACTAGTAGCTAAGGAATTCTGTCTTTTTTAATGGATCGCACCGGCTTCGAACCATGGAAGGGTAAAGAGGTCGCCAAGTTATTGGCGCTGGTGGAGAACCAGCGGCGCTATTACCAGGACTTGATTTCGGCGTTGCCGGTGGGGCTGGTGGTGCTCTCCGCCAAACGGACCGTAGTTTCCACTAACCGTGCCTTCCGGCAGGCGTTCGAGGTTCGAGGCGAGGATCTGCGCGGGAAGAGTATTGAACAGCTTTTGCCGTCCGATCCGTTGATCGAAAATATCCGGAACACGATGGTCAACGGAGTGTCGCAGCCGCCGCTGCAGGTTGAACACCTGGGCAAGCGTTGGCGGGTGGCGATTCTTCCTCTTCGCAACTGGGACGAAGAGATGGAAATGGAAACGCTACTGGTGGTGGAGGACTTGACGGTGCTCGCGGTGCGCGCTCCCGCGGCCGCGCCGCAAACATCTGCGCTTTTCGACGACATACCGGCGGTGCTTTGGCGCGCTGACGCCGCCGGACTCCAGTTTACGGCCGTTAGCGGCGGGGCGGAACCGTTGCTGGGTTATGCGGCGGCGCATTGGCTAAAGACGGCCAACTTCTTTGCGCAGCGGATTTATCAGGAGGATCGCGACGCGGTGCTGGCGCTGTACCGGACCGCGGTTCAGCAATCGCGCGAGGTGAGCGCGGAGTTCCGCATGGCCACGGCTTCGGGGCAACTCGCATGGTGCCGGGAGACTGTGCGCTTGGCTGGGGCCGGAGTGCTCACGGGAATCCTCACGGGGATGGGGGAGCGCCGGCAAATCGAACAAATGCAGATCCGGGCGGAGCGGAATTCGGCTCTGCGCGGGCTCGCGGCACGGTTGGCGCACGACTTGAATAATCCCTTGATGATCATTTCCGGATACGCAGAGGAAATGCTGCGGCCGCTGGCGTCGAACGATCCGCGCCGTGGGGAGCTGGAAGAAATTCTGGCCGCCACCGAGCGTATCGGCGGCTTGACGAGTCAGTTGCTGGAGTTCACGCGCAAACAGTCGGGCGCGGCGGAGCGCGTGGATCTGTCCAGCGTGTTGGCGGGTCTGGCGGAAGCTTCGATCGAAATACGGGCTGCGAAAGCAGTGTGGGCCAACGCGAACCGTAAGCAACTCGAAGAGATTCTCGCGGCATTCGTATCGGCGCTGAAGGAGCAGCATGCGCGGGTCACGATCACGTGCGATACGGCGGCGATCACGGAACAGGTGGCGGGCGCAACGCTCGCGCCCGGAACTTACGCGCGGCTGACTCTGGCGATTCCCGGGCGCGCGATGGGTCCCGAGAAGCGCAAGGCGATTTTTGAATCCTTCTTACATAAGGAAGCCGACAAACCCACGGGTGCGGCGCTGGCTCGCGCGTATGCGCTGGTGCGGGAGTGGGGCGGGGAGCTGGGCTTCGATAGCGAGGCCACGCAGGGTTCCATGTTCACGATGTATTTGCCGCTGGCGAAGGGGCAGGCGGAGGTCGCGCAACCGAAGGCGCCGGCCGCCGCGGCAGAAGGGCTGCGCGAAACCGTACTGGTGGTGGATGATGAAGCGGGCATCCGCGCGCTGATCGTCAAGATTCTGGGCCGGGAGCGCTACCGTGTGCTCGAAGCCGGCAGCGTGGCGGAAGCAGTGGCTGTCGCGGCGGCGCACGGCGGCCCGATTCAACTCTTGCTCACGGACGTGATGCTGCCCGACCGCAATGGACGCCAGCTTGCCACGGAGTTGCTCGAAACGCGGCCGGGGTTGAAGGTGGTATACATCTCGGGCTTTACCGACGACGACGCCGTGCGCGCGGGTACGTTTCCGCCGGGGGCGCGCTTCCTGCAGAAACCTTTCACACTGGGGGCGCTGATGGGAACGGTGCGCGAGGCGTTGGACCGGTAACGCCTATTGAATGGACCCAGGTTGTTTGGGTTCGAGCTTAATCTCACCGAAGGTCGATTCGTACTGCGAGACGTTCTGGTTGAGCACGTTCGCGAGCGCCTTAGCCTGCTGCGGGCTCAAATAGAGTCCTTCGAAATTGTGGATGGTCACGGCGTCGGGGGCCGACTGGTTCATGGTGCCGAAGAGCAGGAAAAAATCCCACAGACTGACGCGCACTTGCACGCTATTGGCGTAGTGCTCACGATAGTCAGATGTATTGGTGAGCTGAATCTTGGTTTGCGCGGGCGGCTGCGGAGTCATATATGTTCAGCATAAAACGTCCAGCAGGAAGGCGTACTCGATGGCGGTTTCCTTGAGGTACTCGTAGCGGCCGGAAGCGCCGAAATGGCCGCTGCCCATATTGGTTTTGAGCAGCAACGGCCGGTGGTTGGTCTTCCATGCTCTGAGCTTCGCCACCCATTTAGCGGGTTCCCAGTAGGAAACGCGCGGATCGTTCAAGCCCGCGGTGACAAGCATCGCGGGATAGGCTTGAGCCTTCACGTTTTCGTAGGGCGCGTAGGACTTCATGTAGTCGTAAAACTCGGGCTTACCGGGGTCGCCGAATTCTTCGTACTCTCCGACGGTGAGGGGCAGGGACGCGTCGAGGGCGGTGTTCAGCGAATCGACAAAGGGGACGCCGGCAATCACGGCGGCGAACAGGTCCGGGCGCAGGTTCACGACCGCGCCCATGAGAAGTCCACCGGCGCTGCGGCCCATGATGGCCAGTTTCGTGGGCGATGTGTATTTTTCCGCGATCAGCTTTTCGGCGGCGGCGAGGAAGTCGGTGAAGGTAGTCTTCTTCTGGAGCAGGCGGCCAGCTTCGTGCCAAGGTTTGCCCAAGTCCATGCCGCCGCGGATGTGGGCGATGGCGTACACGAAGCCGCGGTCGAGCAGGCTTAGCCGGTCCGAACTAAAAGATGGGTCTATGCTGATGCCGTAGGAACCGTAGCCGTAGAGCAGCATGGGAGAGCGGCCGTCACGCACGAAGCCGGTCTTATAGACCAGCGAGATCGGCACCTCGCCGGCGTAGATGCGTTCGGACCGATACTGCTGCGGATCGTAGCCTCCTAGCACTTGCTGTTGCTTCTTCAACTCGCGCTCGCGCGTTTCCATGTTGTAGTCATAGATGGAAGCCGGGGTAACCAACGACGTGTAGTGGAAGCGCAGGAGTTTGGTGTCGAATTCGGCATTGGCGCCCAGTTCGGCGGTGTATACGGGCTCGGGAAATTCGATGGGGTGTTGCGCGCCGGTGTGGAGATCGCGGATGTAAATCTGCGTCAGGCCGCGGTGGCGCTCTTCGGTTACCAGGGAGCCGGCAAACGCGGTAACACTCTCGATGGTGATGCCGTCGCGGCCAGGGATGATTTCTTTCCAGTTGCTTTTCGCGGGGTTGGCTACGGAGGCTTCGACCACGCGGAATCCTTTGGCGCCGTCGTTGGTGCGGATGAAGAACGAGTCGCCGCGGTGGGTGGCGTCGTACTCGGTTTCATAGACGCGCGGGAGAAGTATGCGGAAGTCGCCTCGCGGTTGATCTTTGGGCAAGTAGCGGATTTCGGACGTCAGCGAGCTGTTGATGTTGATGAAGATGTAGGCGCGGCTGCGGGTGCTGGAGAGGTCGACGGTGAAACGCT
>JALYIB010000373.1 GCA_030775965.1 Acidobacteriota bacterium
AGCTTGTACTACGGCTCTTATTTGGGAGGCCTGCTCGATGACGAACCCGCCGGAATCGCCACTCGGAACGGCAAAATTTATGTGACCGGCTCCACAACCTCAGACAATTTCCCGGTAGCCAACGATATTTTCTCAGGACGCGCCGGCGGCCGCGACATCTTTGTGAGCGAGATCGATCCTTCGAAAAGCGGCACGGCATCCCTTATCTTCAGCACCTATTTCGGAGGAAAGGGCACCGATTACGGCCGCTCTATCGCCGTCGACGCCCTGGGCCAAGTGTATATCGCGGGCTTCACTTATTCGGCGGACATCCCCATCACCGGCAACGCGTATCAGGCCACGCCGGCGGGCGGCGGCGACGCGTTCCTGTTGCAGTTGAACACATCCTTGCCGCAGATCCTTTACTCCACTTACCTGGGCGGCTCTAAAATCGACGATGCCCGCAGCGTGGTGCTCGATCCCACCGGCAAAATCGCGCTCGCAGGCTACACTTTATCCGCGAATTTTCCGGTTACGCAGAATGCCGAGCAGTCGCTGATCGGCGCCGGCAAATCCACTACCAACGCTTTCCTGGCAATTCTGGATTTAACCCAACCCCCGGCGCAAGCTTTGGTTTACTCCACCTATTTCGGCGGCACCGTGGCGGAAGTGGCGCAGGTTCTGGCTACCGATTCCAAAGGCAAGTACGTTCTAGGAGGCTATTCTTACTCGCGTGACATGCCGGTTACGCAGAATACATTGAATGCCACTCCCGGAAGCGGCGGCTTAAACGGCTTCATCGCGGTGATCGACACCACCGCCCCGCCGCTAAACTCCTTGGTGTATGCCAGCTATATCACCGGGATCGGCTTCCAAATCGTCAACGGCGCCGATATCGACGCGTCCGGCGCGATTTACGTGACCGGCTATGCCACCAGCGATATTTTTCCGGTGAATCAACAAGCTCACACGTCCTCACCCGGCAACGCTGACGCCTATGTCTTAATCTTCAAGCCCTAACTTTCAAGCCCTCATTTTCGCTTCGTCGAAAGCGGTCGCGTGGATCTGACGCGCCCGCCTTCAGACAAGCTAGATCCCATCCCACGCTAGGCAGCAGCAGATTCTCTAACTTTGTTCTTGCTGCCCGGCGGACGGCCCCGCCGCTTGATGGCCGCCATCCAGGCGGGCGGACGGCCGCGGCGCTTGCTGCGCCCGCGCGCCAACCGTTCCAAAGTAACAATGGCTTCCTCTATTTGCTCGCGTTCCTGGCGTAAATCAGCCAGCATTTTCATGACATCCATTGATTCTCTCCTATTGAGTCAGGAGCCAACGCCATATCGTCGTTCTGAAATCAGAACAGGGCTCCCAGTTCGCTCCCCAACTTCCTCCATGAGTCTAGCGCGTATTTACAGGCAATTCAAGAAATTTGTTCCGTTTACAGAACAAACCAGCCCTCATCGGCCCTTTTTTCCAAGCCAACGCCCACCCGCGCCAGCCCTTGATTAAGTCTTCTTTACCCACCCTCTTCGGTGCCCGGTCCAATAATAATAAAAGGGTAATCCTATTACAATCAGGCCCAATCCCATGCCCGATTCCCGGGGCGACTCGCGCAACGTCGCATACAATAGCGCCGTCGCCACTAGTACAAAAGCAATGGGTACCATGGGGTACCCCCATACCCGGTAGGGCCGCGCCAACCCAGGCCTCGTCCGCCGCAGCACCAGGACGCCAGCGGTCGTCATCCCGTACAAAATCCATTCCGTGAAAATCACCATGCTGATTAAGTCTTCAAAACGGCCGCTCGCCAGCAGCAGCAGGGACCAAACGCCCTGTAATACCAGACTCGCCGCGGGCGTTTCAAATCGCGAAATCCGCCCCACCCACGTAAAAAAATATTGATCGCGCGCCATTGCAAACGGCACTCGGGAGCCGGAAAGAATCACACCGTTCAATCCCGCCAAAATGGAAACAATCGCCGCAATGCTGACGACGGCGGCGCCGGCGGGACCGGCCACGCGCCGCATCATATCCGCCGCCACGCGCTGGCTCCCCGCCACTTCCGGCGCGCTCAAAACATACAGATAGGCCGCATTGGTCAGCACATAAATCGCAATCACCGCCGCCGTTCCCCAAATCAACGCGCGCGGCAAATTCTTTTCCGGATTTCGAATGTCCGAGCCGATCATGCTGGCATTCGTCCATCCGTCATAGGCCCACAATGCCGCCACTAGCGCCACGAAAAATCCCGCAATCCCCCCGCTATGCGCCGGCAAATACGATTCAAAATTCGCCACTCGGCCATGGCTCGAAGCCATCCCGCCCAGCACGATTCCGGCAATCAGCGCCACTTTCAGGCCCGATCCCAACACCTGTAGGCCCCCGCCCAGCCGAGTCCCCAGTATATTTACCAAGGTGAACAGAATAATCAGCCCGGCGCCCAGAAATTGTCCCCGGTGAATATCCAGCGGCCCGCCGCCGGGCCCAATGGGCAGCGCAATCGAAAACACCACCCCGTTTAATCCGGGAAAAAACTCCGCCAGATAGCGGTAAGCGGCACTGGCCAGCGCCGCAATGGTCCCCCGCTTTGCCACCCACGTCACCGTCCAGCCGTAAATGAACGCCCACGGAGGCCCGTACGCGGCCTTTAAATACACATAATCGGCGCCCGAATGCGGCATGGCAGCCGACAATTCCGCGTAGCTCAAGGCCCCGAACAACGTCAGCACGCCCCCGAAAACCCACACCGCCAGCACCATCGCCGGCGACCCCACCGCGCGCATCATCGGCGACGTCACCAGGAAAATGCCGCTCCCGATCACCGTGCCGATTACCATCGACACCGCCGCCGCCAATCCCAAAGTGCGCCGCGGCTCAGGCTCCATGGGCAGGCTCCTTTACGCACAGAGAGACCAGAACAGCCGTAATAAAGGTCGCGCTGGCCCCTATCGCAACGTACCAAGTGAAAGCGATGGGCGTGGCGAAACGCACATACAGCAGCAACGCCAGCCCCACCGACATCCCGCACATCGCCGCCGTCTCGCCCACGCGCCGCGTGAACAATCCCAGCAGAAACACCCCCAGCAGCGCCCCGTAGACGATG
>JALYIB010000374.1 GCA_030775965.1 Acidobacteriota bacterium
GTTATAGGCTGGCGCCGTGGGATTCGAGGAAATCCACCATGGCTTGGCGTCCGTTGGCGAGCGCCAGATCGAGCGGGCGCTGCTGATTTCCGGCGCGCACGTTGACGTCGGCTCCGGCGTCTGTAAGCAGGCGCGCGAATTCGACGTCGCCAGCTTGCGCCACCGAATGCAGGGGGGTGAAGCCGCCGCCTTGGCGGGCGTTGACGTCGGCCCCGGCGTCGATTAGTAGTTTGGCGACGGCCTGCGAGCGCCCTGCCGCGGCCGCGTGCAGCGCCATGTTGCGCGAGGCGTTGGTCGAGCAGGCGTTCACGAGCGCTCCCTTATTCAAGAGAGCGCGGGCGGCGTCGGCGTGGCCGAAATGCGCTGTTAGATGGAGCGGAAACCAGCCGTCGGGGCTGACGGCGGTCACGAGCGAACGATTCGCCGCTAGCAGCTTTTCGATTTCCCCCGTGTCGCCGAAGAGCGCGGCGGCGAAGATGGCTAGCGGGGGATCGGCGGCGACCAGGGCGTTGGCGCGCTCGCGGTCACCGGCTCGAAAGGCTTCGTAGAGCTGCTGCATTAGGCGGCCGGAGCGAACACCTCTTCGGCTTTGGCCACTTCCCAGGCCAGATGATTGATGTAAAACAGCAGGGCGGCGGGGGGGAACTTATCGTGGAATTTGTCCCAGGCGATTTGCTGCCAGCCTTCCTTGAGATAGGTGCTTACGTCGGTATCCTTCGCGAAGAATCCGTCTTCGTGGGGGACGCCGAGTTCATCGAGGACTGCTTTGACCAGATCCATGTGCGAGATGAGAATGGATTGCGCGAGATCGGTGGCGAGGTCGGCGTTGCCTTCTTCTTCCAGGCGCTTCCATTGGCGCGGGGCGGACTTGCGCAGGGTTTCCGCATTCAGTTTGTGCAAGTGCAGGCGGGTCTTAAAAGGCTCGAACATCTGGAAGGTTTTGAGGCGTCCCAGCGAGATGGAGCATAGGAGCTGCTCGAAGGTGTCCGGGCCCAGCCGCAGGAAAATGTCGGAAAGCTGCATCAACGCTATTGTAACGGACACGGCTGCTACAATGAGAGTTTGTGCGCGCACCGGAGGGGCTGCGCCCGCATTCATACCACATGCAAAATATTATCGTTCTCGGCGCGCAATGGGGCGACGAAGGCAAAGGCAAAGTAGTGGACCTGCTGGCCGGGCACTTCGATATCGTTGCGCGCTATCAGGGCGGGCATAACGCCGGCCACACCGTTTTTATCGGGGAAAAGAAGTTCGTGCTGAAGCTGATTCCGAGCGGCATCCTGCGGCCGGGGGTGCAGGCGGTGATCGGCAACGGCGTGGTGGTGGATCTGGCGGCGCTGCTGGAGGAGATGGCCATGCTGGAAGCGGCGGGCATCGACGTGAGGAAGCAGCTACGCATCAGCAATCGCGCGCACGTAATTTTTCCGTTTCACCGGCTGGTGGAAAAGATGTCGGAGGCGCGGGAGAACCGTATTCCGATCGGCACTACCTCGCGCGGGATCGGGCCCTGCTACGAAGACAAGACGGGGCGGCGCGGGATTCGCGTGGCGGACCTGTACGATCCCGAGAGTTTCCGGCTGATGTACGACACGCTGGCGGAAGACAAGAAGGCGCTGGCGGCGACTTTCAATTTGCACGATAGCATCGATTACGGGCAGATCCGCCAGCAGTATGAGGACTTCGCCGAGCGCATCCGGCCACTGGTTTGCGATACGGCGGCGCTGCTGGCGGGCGCGATGGCGCAGGGCAAGCGCATTTTGTTCGAAGGCGCGCAGGGGACCATGCTCGACGTGGACCACGGGACGTATCCTTTCGTGACTTCTTCGAGTGCTACTGCGGGGGGGGCTCCGATTGGGACGGGCGTGCCTCCGACCAAGATCGATGGCGTGATTGGAATCTCGAAGGCTTATATTACGCGGGTGGGGTCGGGTCCATTTCCCACGGAGAGTCTGGATGGCGGCGGCGAATTGCTGCGGCGCGAGGGCAACGAATTCGGCGCGGTGACGGGGCGGCCGCGGCGTTGCGGATGGTTTGACGTGCCGCTGCTGCGCTACACGGCGATGGTGAATGGCTTCGACACGCTGTTGATTACCAAGCTGGACGTGCTGGATTCGCTGGCGGAGATCCCGGTGTGCACGGGTTACCGTCTGAAGAGCGTGGAAGTGACGGAAATGCCCGCGACGTATCGCGCGCTAGAGGCGATTGAGCCGGTGTATCAGAACCTGCCAGGCTGGAAGACTTCGACGCGGGGGATGACGCGGTTTGAGGACTTACCGGCGCAGGCGCAGGCGTACCTGCAGTTTCTGGAAGAGCGCACGGGCGTTGAGATTGGCGGGGTGTCGACGGGGCCGGAGCGGAATGAGACCATCATCCGGCCGGCATCGAAACTGGCAAAAATGATCGGCTAGTGCAAAATCTCGCAATTGACGGGCTTGGTTCGGAAGGCGCGGTCGAAGGTGATGAGTTTTAATCCGGCAGTGTTGGCGAAGGCGGCCAAATAGGCGTCGGCCCAGAGTTTTGGCGACGCGCAGCGCCCGGAGCTGAAACTACGTAGTCCTGGATCGAGAGCTTCGGGCTCGACGAGAAACGCGATTCGTTCGTCGGCGCAGCACTGATCGTAAACGTCCCAAGCGGACGTCATCGTCAGGACGTCCCGGCCCATTACGGCTTCCGTAGTCAAGAGCCGGAGCAAGGCGAGTTGGTGAAGCGGCAGAAGAAGAATTGTTCGTCCGGAGCCTGATCGAACCAGTTCCGAGCAAGATCAGCGTGCGAGTGCCGACCCCATACCAGCGCCAGCCAGACGTTGGTATCAGGGAAATTCAATGAGTTCATAGAGCCGCTGGTTGGTCAGTTCGACCTTGGGGCCTTTGGAGTCGAGTAAGGGGAAACGAACTGGCCGTCTGCCGGGACGCCGGGGATTTAACAGGACCCGTTCGGCTCCGCTCAGGAGCAGATCACGCACGGAACACCCTTGCTGTGCGGCTTGCCCCTTCAACTTGCGGTAAGTAGCAGCCGGAATATCGACGGTGGTGCGGATGGCGTCTTTGGGCACGGCTGTCCATAATTATATATCAGCGTCCATAACTAGGTTTTGGAACGTGTTGCGATTAGCCAAATTAGATAACGGGCTTCGTGCGGTCCTATTCGCTGGGTTCAAACGCCAGCAGCACATTCCCCGGGGCGCCGCCGAAGCGGGCGTAGCCGGAATTTACGAAGACCATGCCGTTGACGACCACGGGGCCGGGGCCGTCTAGCGCGCCACCGCGGGCTTTGACGCCATTGACGGCGGAGAATTCGCGGACGGTGTTGAAGTCCCAGAGGACCTTGCCGTCTTCGGCGGAATAGGCGCGCAAGTGACCGTCCATGGATCCGGAGAACACGACACCGGGGATGGCGGTCACGGCTGCGGATTGCGCGGGGCTACATCCGGGGGCGGAGGTGCACGCGATGGGCGGAACGTACCAGGATTTGGTGCCGTCGGCCAGGCGCAGTGCAGTTAGGCCGCCGCCGGCTGCGGGGTCCAGCCTGCGCACTCCGTTTTTCTGCACGAAAATCGCGTCGGAGGTGGCGGCATAGAGGTTCTGACCGTCGCTGGCCATGCCCCACTGCACGCCGCCGATCACGCCGCCTTTGCCCACTCTGGTTTGCCAGACTAATTCGCCTTTGCGATCGGGATCGAGGGCGTAGACCATGCCGCTTTTTTGCCCGGCCAGCAGCAGGTCGCGGCGCGAGGGAGTTTTGGCGAGGATGACGGAGGAGCCAAAGTCGAAGTCGGGACCGCTGCCTTCCGGGCAGTTGGGTCCGTTGACGCCGGAGACGCAGGCGGAATTGAAAGCGTCGTTTGCGGTGACCTGGCGCGACCAGGCGATGCGTCCAGTGGCGAGTCCGAGCGCCATCACGGAGTCACTGCCGGAAGTGGCGGGAGGCGAGTAATTATCGCCGGTGGCGACGTATAAGAGTTTACGCGCGGCGTCGACGGTGGGGGCGCTCCAGACGCCGGCGCCGGAAGGTCCCCAGCGCGGCGTGCCGATGGAGGTTTTGCCGACTTCGCGCGGGGTTTCGGGAATGGTGTAGGTTTTCCAGATTTGAAAACCGTCGCGGACGCGCAGGGCCACGATGCTGCCGCGGAAGGTGCAGCAAGGGTAGTCGGGATTGAGCGAGCGCGTTTCTTCCCAGGACGCAACGGGGACGTAGAGGGTGCCGTCGAAAACGGTGGGGGCTCCGGTGAGCAGCGCGGCTTCGTGCTCCTCTACATTTTTCTTCCAGAGAAGTTCACCGGATTCGGCTTCGAGGGCATAGACGGCGCCGCTCTGGTCTCCGAAGATGACGGCGTGGCGCTTGCCCAGAGGCGCGACGGAGATGGCGGTGCGCACCGGGGCGGCGGCTTGGTACACCCACTCAAGACAACCGTTGTCGGCGCGCAGGGCTTGCACGGCTCCGCTGGCGCTGCCCACGAAAACTTGTCCGCCGATCACGGCGGGCTGGGCGTAGGCGGAGATATCGCCTTCAAACGCGAAGGCCCATTTGAGTTGCAGGCTTTTGACTTTCTCTATGCTCAGGCCGGCTACAGCGGCGGGTTGGAAGCGGGCGTTGGCTGCAGTGGGGCTCCAGCCATTCCAGGCGAGTTTGGCGGAGGTATCTACTTTTACGGCGCGATCCTTGCAGAAGGCTGCGGGCGCTGGGCCGGACTCCACGCCGGGCTTCCCCAGATACGCTGCTACGGCTTCCTTTTCGTCGCGCTTCAAAGTGTAGGCGATCGTCATCATCGCGCCTGAATTCATGACGCGGAGAATGCGCGACGCATACAGATTTTGGAGAGCGGCGCGCGGCGGGATGCGGGGGCTGGGCTGGTCATGGCAGGCGGCGCAGTGCTTTTGATACAAGGCTTCGCCGCGGGGCGGATCGGCGGCGAATAGCGGACGACATAGGAGAAGGGATGAGGCGATTAAGATTGGTAAAAAACGGCCCATTGTCGCGCAGTCTAGCATAGACGCCGGGCCGCTTCCGAGCACGCCGCGGCGTTATTTATCGTGCGCGGCGGCTGGCTGCTGCCGGTGTTCCGCCTTCTCCAGGGTTCCCTCGGAATAGGCCAAGAATTTCCTCACGCACCTCGTCTATTGCGGCGGTTTAAGGGCGGGCGGCGGCGCGGGGGTCGCGTTCCCTGTTTCGCCCAACTCCGCTTTCTTATATTTGGGCTCGGAAAGGTAGCCCTGGATCTGGTCTTTGGTGATTTGATTGACCACTAGCTGGACGGGCTGGGGGCGGTCCTCCAGATTGATCCAGATGGGCTCGTACAGGTTTACGCTTTTCTTCTGCATCTGGTTGTCGTCGACGAACATGGCGAGGTCATAGGATTTACGTTTTGTGTTGACCTTGCGCAGGGATAGGCTCAGTGGGCCGACGCGTTGGAACTCTTTGGATTTGGAGAGATGGAATTCGTAGTAATTGCGCTCGCCGCGCTTTTGCATCGCGACCACGTCGTCGTGGGTGCGGCCGATGGAGCTGTTGAGTTCATCTTTGGTCGAGGCCAGGTTTCCGGAGAGCTGGTCGCGGGTGGAATCCAGTTTGCCGTTGAGATCGTCGCGGGTTTTGGTGAGGTCTTCGCGGGTGCTGCTGAGTTGCTTTTCCTGGTCCGCCAGGCGCTTCTGCATTTGGGTGTAGCGCGAGTCGACCGCGGCTCTGTTCCCCGGACGAGGGCGCGGGGTAGCTTCAGAATAAATACGAGCGGACGGAGCCGGAAGGGGCGCGGGCTGGCTCAACTTGTCGGCCATGGTTTGCATTTGCGCCTTCAATTGGGCGATGGAAGAGCTGAGCGCCTGGTTGGTGGCGTTCAGGTCGTTCAACTGGCGGCGTTCGCGGGAAACGTAGGCCAGGCTAATGCCTCCTAGGACGACTAAGGCGATGACGGCGATGGCCAAGCCCCAGCGGAACCCTGCATTTTCGTTGCTCTCATCCATTTCCATTCGCGAATCTCCTTCCGCGCACTGCAGCAACTGGACTGCCAGTTCTAAACGCTTGCATTGGCGGCGCTTCTGGAGAAGGCGCGCGGGAAGAATTGCGGGATGCTGTAAACCTTACCGGGGAGCTGACGGCGCGTTTACCATAAGGCATTTACCATAGGGCGTTTACCATAAGACATGGAGCATCTTCCGCGAAGGCTGGCTGCAATCGCGCTGGCGATCCTGTTCACGCTGGCGCTCGGGACCGTCGGCTTCGTAGTGATTGAGGGCTATCCGGTCTTCGATGCGTTCTATATGACGCTGACTACCGTCACGACGGTAGGCTATGGCGAGATCCGGGCGCTGAGCCATGCGGGGCGGATCTTCAATTCTTTCCTGATTTCGTTCGGCGTGGTGGTCATTTTTCTGGCCGTGGGGGCGATGACGCAGACCGCGATCGAGCTGGAGCTGAATCAATTTTTCGGAAAGCGACGGGTTAAAAACATGATCGAGAAACTGGCAGGGCACTACATCGTGTGCGGCTTTGGGCGGCTGGGGCGCGGGGCGGCCGACGAGTTGCGGCGGTCGGGCGTGCCGTTCGTGGTGATCGATAAGGATGAAGACCGGGTGGAGCGCGCCATGAAAATGGGCATGCTGAGCGTGGCGGCCGATGCCAGCAGCGACGATGCGCTGCGCGACGTGGGCATCGCCAAGGCCAAGGGGTTGATCGCTACGCTGGCTTCGGACGCTGACAACTTGTTTCTGATTCTCTCGGCGAAGTCTTTGAACTCGCGGTTGCATCTGGCGGCGCGTATCGATGAAGAAGCGTCGGAACAAAAGATGCGGCGCGCGGGCGCGGACTTTGTGTTCGCCCCTTATAACAGCACCGGGCATCGCATGGCGCAGGCGCTGCTGAAGCCGCACGTGCACCAGTTCATCAATTTTGCGACCCAAGAGACCGGACTGGACGTAAATATCGAGCAGGTGCAGGTGAGCACGCGCAGTTCTTTCGCGGACCGCACGCTGGCGGAGCTTCACGCGCAGCGGGATTTGGACGTGATCGTGCTAGCGGTGCGCAAGGCGGCGGGGGAAATGTTGTTCAATCCGCCTACGGAAATGGCCATCACGGCAGGGGACCATCTGATCGTGATGGGCCCGACGGAGCGGCTGCAGAAACTGGAACAGCTTTTGACGGGGAGTGCGGGATGAAGGTCTTGACGTCCCAACAGATGCGTGAGGCGGACCGGCGGACGATCGAGCAGGGTACGCCGGGAGATGTCTTGATGGAGCGCGCCGGGACGAAGGTAGTGGAGTTTCTCGAAAGCGAATTCTCGCCATTGTCGCGGCAGCGAGTGGTCATTTTTTGCGGGAGCGGCAACAACGGCGGCGATGGGTTGGTGGTGGGGCGGCTGCTGAAGACGCGGGTCGCCAGTTTGCAGGTGGTGCGGGCGACAGAGCCGCCGGGGCCGGTGGATCGCGAGGCGACCATCGTCGTCGACGCGTTGCTGGGCACGGGTTTTCGCGAGCCGGTGGAAGGGCGTTATGCGGAGTTGATCGCGACCATCAACGGGCAGTTTCCTCGCGCCAAGGTGGTGGCGGTGGATATTCCGTCGGCGATGCAGGTGCGAGCGGATTTCACGGTTACATTTGCGGCTCCCAAGGCCGAGATGGTGCTGGATGCGCGCGCGGGCAATGCCGGGAAGCTGATTGTGGCGGATATCGGGACTCCGGCGGAATTCCTGCCATCGGATCTGGAATTATCGGAGCCGCGCGACTTCACGCCGTTGTTTGCGCCGCGCAAGCGGGACGCGAACAAGGGCGACTACGGGCACGTGCTGGTGGTGGGAGGCGCGGCGGGGAAAACCGGGTCAGTGGCGATGTCAGGGTTGGCGGCGCTGCGCATCGGGGCAGGGTTGGTCACGGTGGCGTGCGCGGATTCTTCGCGGCTAGCGCCGGAGTTGATGACGCAATCGCTGGATGCGGTCAGTCTGGAGCGCATGACGGTGCTGGCAATCGGGCCGGGGCTGGGGGTGAACCGCGAACTGGTGTCGAAGTTAACCGGCGACCCGAAGATTCCGGCGGTGATCGATGCCGATGCGTTGAACTCTATCGCGGGGACGGATTTTCGCGGACGCGGGGTGGAGACAGTGCTGACGCCGCACCCGGGCGAGATGGCGCGCTTGCTGGGGGCGAAGGTGGGGGACAGGGTGACGGACGCTCGCCAGTTCGCCAGGGAGCGAAACGTGTGCCTGGTGCTGAAGGGATTTCGCACGCTGATCGCGTTTCCGGACGGGAAGGCGTGGATCAATCCCACGGGGTCGCCGGCGCTGGCGAAGGGTGGGACGGGGGACGTCCTGACGGGATTGATTGCGGGACTGATGGCGCAGACTCGCGATATTGGGCTGGCGGTGCGCGCGGCGGTGTGGCTGCATGGGCGCGCGGGCGAGTTGGCGGCGGAAGAGCTGACGGAATACTGCGTGCTCGCCACCGATCTGCTGATTTATTTGCCGAGGGCGATTCGTGAAGTTCTTTGAGACGCACGGCGAGGAGGAAACGATCGAGCTGGGGCGGCGGATTGCGGCTACGCTGCCGAGGCGGGCGGTGGTGTTGCTGATCGGGAATCTGGGGGCGGGGAAGACTACGCTTGCTAAGGGGATCATCAGCGGGTTGGGCGCGGGGGAGGCGGAGGACGTGACTAGCCCTACGTTCACGCTGATTCATGAATACGGGGAGGGAAGCGTCTACCACATTGACCTGTACCGCCTGGATCGCCCGGAGGAAGTAGCGACACTGGGACTCGACGAGATCTTCGATCGGGAGGCGGTAGTTTTGATCGAGTGGGGGGAGCGGTTTCCGCAGTTGCTGCCGGAAGGGCGGATGGAGATTCGGCTGACCGCGGTGGGCGATGGGGCGCGGCGGATCGAAATTACCGGATAGCCAGCCCGGGGGGCGCTGTTGCACTTGTGCTGTCTCGGACAACGCAACCGCGCGAGGAGGCGGCTGGCCTTGGTCTTACGTTAAGTCTTACGTGGGCGCCTTTTTTAAACAATCCCCCTTAAAGAGCCGATAGAGCGTTATGGCCACTCCCATCGGCGAAGATCGCAGCGCCAAGTTTCTGGCGCGGGTGGCTGTTTCAATCGCTCTCAGCCTGCAAATGGCGATTCCCAGCCTGGGTAATCCCCCCGTCCCAACCGACCTCACACAGTTCAGCCTGGAAGACCTGATGAAAGTCCAGGTGACCTCGGTTTCGAGGAAAGAGCAAACGCTGGCGAGGATTGGCGCGGCGATCTTCGTGATCACCGAAGATGACATCCGCCATTCAGGCGCGACCAATATTCCGGACCTTCTTCGTATCGCGCCGGGCGTCGACGTTGCGCGGCAGGACAGTAATCACTGGGCTATCACCATTCGCGGGTTTAACGGCGCCTTTACGAACAAGGTCCTGGTTCTGATCGATGGGCGTACCGTCTATCTCGACACCGCCTCCAACGTTTATTGGGATCAACTGGATGTTCCTTTGGAGGACATCGACCACATTGAGGTCATTCGCGGGCCGGGCGGCACGGTGTGGGGCGCTAACGCCGTCAATGGCGTGATCAGCATCATCACCAAGAACGCCAACGCCACTCAGGGCGGTCTGGTGAGCGCAGGTGGCGGGTCACAGGTCACTGCCGAAGGACTGGTGCAATATGGAGGCGAGATCGGCTCGAACGCCGCCTACCGGGCGTTCGGCCATTATTTCAATGTTAATAACGCGATTACCCCTGGCGGCCAACCGGCAGCCGATGGATGGCACGCCCAGCATGGAGGGTTTCGCTCGGATTGGATGCTTTCCCCGCAAGATAGCCTCACGGTGCAAGGCGATCTTTTTGGCTCGGAAGCAGGCCAGACCGTAACCACAGTTTTTACCAACGCTCTCCCGCTCCAGGGCACCTTGAACGATCGGATCTCAAATAGTACAGCCAATATTGTGGGCCGCTGGAAACGCATCTGGAAGAATGGGTCGGACACGTCGTTGCAGGTGTTCTACGACTACGATTATCGGGGCGCGCAAGGGCAATTCTTTGAAACCCACCACAAAACGGATGTGGATTTCGATGATCACATCGCCCTGGGGCCGCGAAACGATGGGGTATGGGGCTTAGGGTACCGCTTTGAAGCGGACGATATACGTCCCGGCTACGCCTCCCAAATCGTGCCGCCCCGGAGCAGCAGGAGCCTCTTCAGCACCTTCCTGCAAGATGAAATCAAGATTGCCAATTCCGTCTCTCTGACGCTGGGATCGAAGTTCGAGCATAACGCCTATACCGGCTTCGAGTATTCGCCCAGCGCCCAATTGGTATGGGCCCCCACGGCCCGGCATACGTTTTGGACCTCGGCCTCCCGGGCCATCCGGCAACCGTCGTTGATCGATTCGGGATTTGAGATTGCTTTAGCAGCAACGCCGATTGGCGGCGGCCTCTTTATAGTGCCCACTGTGTTCGGCAATCCTAACATGAAAGCCGAGCGGCTCCACGATTATGAAGCGGGCTATCGCTCGCAGTTGAACAAACGGCTGTCGCTGGATGTTACGGCATTCCAGAACTTCTTATAGCAAACTCGCGACGGCAGAGCCGCAAGCGTTGGTCTTGGTATTGAATCCCGGGCCTCACCATCTGGTGTTCCCACTTCTTTTCGAGAACTTGGCGCACGCCCACAACTATGGCGCGGAGCTATTTGCAACCTGGGATGTGACCGGCCGCTGGAGAATCAGTCCGGGATACTCGTGGCTGCACATGTCGATCACGCCGGATGCCTCGAGCCAGGATTTCACGGTAGGGCAAACCGCCGGGCATTCGCCCGAGCACCAATTTCAAGTCCGCTCCTGGCTCAAGGTGCGCAAGAACTGGGACTCGGACACTACGCTCATGTACGTTTCCGCGCTCGGCAATTTGGCGATACCCAGTTATTTCCGGTTGGATAGCAGGCTGGGATGGCGGGTAGGAGAGTTTGTCGAAATCAGCATAACCGGTCAGAATCTGCTGCAGGCGCGGCATACGGAGTTCTACGACTCGCAGATCGCTCAAACCGAGGTGCAGCGGAGCGTCTTTGGAAAGGTTACATGGCGGTTTTAAGCGTAAAAGACTATTAACGGCTTACGCAGCGGGGCGCCATAGCGGTCCCGGCTTACCGCGCTGGAGTTCAAAAGATGGGACACCCACGAGCGCAAAATGGCGGATCTTCAAAACGGCTCCTGATCTCGCGATCGGTAACGGCTGGCAGGCCGGCCCAAATCGCGGCGCCGGCCGATCTCACCGAGTTCAGCCGGGAGGACTTGATGAACGTTCCGGTCACGTCGGTTTCAAAGAAAGAGCAAAGCTGGCGCGGGCCGGGGGAAACGGTGTGGGGCACCAGCGCCGTGAATGGATCGATTAAATAAGCATTCCCCCTTAAATTGCCGATAGAGCGTTATGGCCACTCCTTTCACCGAAGATCGCAGCGCCAAGTTTCTGGCGCGGGTGGCTGTTTCAGTCGCTCTCAGCCTGCCAATGGCGATCCCCAGCAGGGGTGATCCCCCCGTCCCAACCGACCTCACACAGTTCAGCCTGGAAGACCTGATGAAAGTCCAGGTGACCTCGGTTTCGAGGAAAGAGCAAACGCTGGCGAGGATCGGCGCATCGATCTTCGTGATCACCCAAGATGACATCCGCCATTCGGGCGCGACCAATGTCCCGGACCTTCTTCGTATCGCGCCGGGCGTGGACGTTGCGCGTCTCGATGCCAATCGCTGGGCCATCAGCATTCGCGGATTTAACTCGATTCTGTCGGACAAAGTCCTGGTGCTTATCGATGGGCGGTCGGTGTATCTGGACAGCGCCTCGCAGGTGTTTTGGGATCAAGTGGACGTCCCGCTGGAGGACATTGACCAGATCGAGGTGATCCGCGGGCCGGGCGGCACGGTGTGGGGCGCCAACGCGGTAAATGGCGTGATCAACATCATCACCAAGAGCGCGCAGGCCACCAAGGGTGGTTTGGTTTCCGGGGGAGGCGGGTCTGAGGTGAGCGCGTCGGGATTGCTTCAATACGGAGGCGATCTGCGAAACAAGGGCGCATACCGGGTCTTCGGCCGGTATTTCAACAGTGACAGTTCGCGTGCGCCCAGCGGTCAAAGGGCAGCCGATGGCGGGCACGGGTCGCATGGAGGGTTCCGGTCGGATTGGAAGCTCTCGCCAAAGGATAGTCTGACGGTGCAAGGGGACCTCTTCGAATCGGCGTCGGGCCAGACGGTTACTAACGCTTTCTCGAATGCCCTCCCGCGTTTCGGCACGGTGAACGACCCGATCGCAATCACCACAGCAAATATCCTGGGCCGCTGGAGTCACACTTTGGCCAATGGCTCGGACACGTCCTTGCAGGTGTACTATGACTTTGTTCACCGGGACACGGGTGTGCCGTCCCCGGAAACAATCCATAAGCTGGACCTGGATTTCAGCCATCACCTCGCTCTCGGCGCTCGCAACGATATTGTCTGGGGGCTGGGCTACCGCGTGGAAACTACGGATATCCTCCCTGGTTTTGCGGTGTCGATCCTGCCGGCCAACAGCACGAAGAGTCTCTTCAGCGTGTTCCTACAGGATGAAATCAAGCTGGCCGCTTCCGTATCTTTGACGCTCGGATCGAAGTTCGAGCATAACGGTTATACCGGCTTCGAGTATTCCCCCAGCGCCCAATTCGTATGGGCCCCTACCAGCCAGCAAACGGTTTGGGCTTCGGCCGCGCGGGCCATCCGGCAACCCGCTCTGGCAGATCAGGGAGTCCGCGTAGATCTGGCGATCGTGCCGCTTCCCAATGGCGCCTTTGCGGTGCCCACCCTGCTCGGCAACCCCCAAATACGGGCCGAGCAGCTCCTCGATTACGAGGCCGGCTATCGCTCCCAGTTGACGCGGCGGCTGTCCCTCGACTTTACAGCCTTTGCAAGCTTTTACCGCCGGCTCGAAACCATCGAGCCGCAAGCGCCCGAATTTGTATTGACCCCTGGGCCTCCCCATCTGACCTTCCCGATGGTTTTCGGAAACCTGGCCCACGCGCAAAATTATGGGGCTGAGGGATTCGCCACCTGGGAGGTGACGGGCCGCTGGAAAATCAGTCCCGCCTATACGCTGCTGAGGATGTCCATCACGCGGGATCCAAGCAGCCACGATACCAGCATCGAGCAAACCGTGGGCAATTCGCCCGAGCAACAGTTTCAAGTGCGTTCCTGGCTGAAGCTGCGCAATAACCTGGACTGGGATAACACTGTGATGTATGTGTCCCCACTCGGCAATATGGCGATCCCCAGCTATGTGCGGCTGGACAGCAGG
>JALYIB010000375.1 GCA_030775965.1 Acidobacteriota bacterium
ACTCCAGAAAGGCGGCAAAGGCCAACTCGATATGAGGTTCGGACAAGCCGCTATCCAAATCCAACGCCTTCGATGCAAGCTCTCTTATCTTCGGAATAACCTCGCGGGTTCGCGCCGTGGTAAAGGCGGGGATATTCATGTAGCATCTCGCCAGGCCAGTGTAGGGAAGCGCATAGTCTGCCTGCTGCGCGATGGCTTGCTCAAAGTATTGCATTGCGGTTTTGATTGACTCCGCCGTCTGCTTATTCCAGAAGTATACGCCGCGCAGATAGTTTTGATACGCCTCCGGCTTCACCGACACCGTTTTGCCAGGCGAGAATCGGAAGTTCAACGGCGTGCCAATTTTGTCGAACCCTTGGAGCAGCGCCGCCACGATAGCTTGCGAGATATCGCGCTGTACAAACAGAGCGTCCTCGAAGCTGCGTTCGTAACTGTTGGACCACAACCGGTAACCATTTAAAGTGTCATCCAGTTGGGCGGTGATGCGCAGGCGGTTCCCATAAACCCGGACGCTGCCTTCAAGTACCGTTCCTACGTTTAGTTTTCTGCCGATTTCGCGGATGTCTAGAGTTTTGCTGCGGAACTGGAAGGAGGAGGTCCTTGCCACGACCTGCAAACCCTGTACTGTTCCCAGAGAGTCAATCAGATCGTCGGTCAGCCCGTCGGCGAAGGATTGGTCCTTGCTATCTCCCAGATTCTGAAATGGCAGAACTGCTATCGACGGAGTGACGTGAGCCCCCCCCCTGCTAGCCAGAACCAGCCGCCCACCGTAAATCACGGCAGCGGCGAGGATCAAAGCCGCGCCAATCAGTCCGGCGGTTCGCCAGCGCACGGAAACTAGGGTTTTGAGTATCGCAGCATTGCTCTGCGGAGCGGGGGAGGGTGGGAGATTGGGCGAGACTTCCCCCGCAACCGGCCCCAACGGTGTATCATCGCTGCCGTCTTGTGCGCTGCTCGCGGATGGCAGGTGAGGCGAGGGCTCCGTAACATGCTCGAAGGTTGGAACGTAGCCACGGCTGGGCAAGTTGATTCGCAGCGGATTGCGTTCACCTTCACCTTCGTAATACTTCGCTAAACGGCTGCGTAGTTTCCGGGCCTCGACGCGCACTATGGGATCGAGACGCGGATCAAAGGACTGGCCCCGCCTGAATACCTCAACCCCAACGGTGTATTCTTTTACCTCATGCGCGCATCCGGTAATCGTATGCTCCACCGCGTATGAAAGGAACTTCTTTTGGGCGAGCGCGGCATGGAAGGTCTGGCTCGCAAGGACCCGTTGCAATTCCTGGAGAACCAACGCCTCGGATATCGTCGCATTTGGCTCTGGCGATTCCCGAAAAGGATCGGCCTCCCCGCTCTTATCGAGGGAGTTCTTCATTTTTAGTCTACGGTCGACATTTCTGCAGCCACCCGAACTCACCAGGCTGTCCACTAGTGAAATAAAGCACCCTAAGCTATGCAAAGAGCATATCAGAGTCGAGTGCGCCATTCAATGCTTGCGTACGTTCCCGCATGGGCGGGTTTCGCACGCCAAAAAGGGCGGCATCAAGCGTTGCGTTCTTCGTCAGAACGTCTGGGCCAGTTCCCGAAACTTAGGTTTTGTACCTTTTAACGAATTGACCCATCGATACTCCTTAAGCATGAATAAGCCGGCGTCGTAAAGCCCGTGCGCATATTGGGTCCAGTTGGCACGGTCGGAATCTATAAGTGCCTGAATAACTTCGGGCGGCTCCTCGATTCCCGGATTGGTCGCTTTTTCCCCGGGCCGTGCGACGGGTCGTCCTGGAATTTGCAACAGATTGGCCGATTCCATCAGGGAGATCGCATGACGCCGCGCTTCGCGCCAATCCTCCTTACGTCAGCAGGAGTGCGTGAAGCATGTTTTCCGAGTTTCCACAGCGTTCCGACAAGGTGCTGCGAGCCCGCCATTCGCGTCCTGCCCCTAGCGGCCGGGCTGCTTACCGAAAGAAAAGGCCGGCCTTGCTCCAGGCCGGCCTTGCGTGCATATGGCGTTCAATTGCCCATCCAAATCAACATGCCAGTTTCAGCGTGATTGCCGAAGTCACAGTCGCTCTATTTCCACGCCGAGTAAACCGGCTTGCCCACCAGATATTCGGGATTAGCTCCCGGCCGGGGCCGGAACTTCTGTACGCGCCCTCCGTCCACCTCGGCTGCGTAGAAATTCCCTTCCTGATCGGTGGCGATCCCGTGCACGCCCCAGAAGCCTCCCGGAAAATCGCCCCAAGTGCCCCAGGAATATAGGAAGTTGCCGTCCAGATCGTACTTCAACATCTTAGTGGTGCCGCGATCGAAGGCCCACAGAGTGCGGTCCGCGCCAATATGGATCAAATGAATATCGGAGGGCGCCGCACCGAAGCTCCATTGGTTGAGAAATTTTCCGTTCTCGTCGAAGACCTGCAAACGGTGGTTCTGGCGGTCATTGACGAACACCCGCCTGGTCTGGGGATCGACTGCCACGCCATGCACGCTGTTGAAGTACCCCGGACGGGTCTCCGGAGGCGTGCCCTTCTGCCCCCACGCCAGCAAGTACTTGCCGTTCTTGTCAAACTTAACGACGCGCGTGTTGATATATCCGTCGCCGACGAAGAACGTGCCGTCAGGCAGCCATCCAATGAAGGTGGGCCGGTAGAAATGTTTGTCGTCGGCGCCGTGCACGTTGGGTTCGCCGATGGTCTGAAGCAGGCGCTTGCCATCGTTGCTAAAAATGAAAATGGCATGCCGGTAATCGTCCACTACCCATACTCGCTTCTCAGGATCGTAGGGGCTGATGTAAATGGCGTGGGGCCTTCGCAGCATCTTGTCCCACTGTGTCCAGTCCTCTATGATGTTGCCAGCGGCGTCCATCACCACAATACAGTGCTCCCAACGGAAATCGACGCCGGCCTGTCCCGCGTCGGAATCGTCGCCAACTTTTCCATCCGCGGTTTCGAGCGCGCCCGGCGGGCTGGCGGCGGTCGCGTCGCGCCAGGGGAGGCGCCCGATGGGAAACTCGATGCTCGGCCCTAGTTGAGTCAGCTTAATTCGTTTGGGCCGCTCGATATTCGGTAGTTCGCCGCGCTGCAGCATAAAAACGCGATTGGGGCTCTCGGCGAAGACACCCTGCCCGGCCCCCCAGGTCCATTTTTCATGACCCGGCAATCCTGCCAGGGGCTTGGGCCAGTTGGGAACGATGTCATAGGCACCGAATATGTCCTGGCCGCCCGGCCGGCCCGGAACCGCCGCGATGCTGGCGAGTTTAGTATCCTTCGCCTCCGCGGCCGGCAAGCGCTGGCCCAGCAGAATCAAAACCACCAGAACAACGGCAGCCCCCACCAGCACTGACAAACGTTTACTCATAGCCTTCCCCTTTAAGAGTGCGTGACTCTATCCATCTAATTTCAAACCTCATACATAATATCACTTGTAAGAAGACTTGGAAAAAAAGGAAGTGCCGGCTAATCGCGGCGGCGAACTTGACGGTTAGGGCGGTAATACATCGAACCGCCCGCCACGAACTCTCCCCCTCGGACACGAATGCCGCGAGCTGTCGCCAGAGTGTCCCAAAACGAAATTGAGCGCCCCTGGTTGCATCGGACCACGTGCGCTCCCGGAGCCGCGCGCGATAGCCGCTATCGTTTTGAGCCGCCGAACCGCCAGTCCTCCTGCCCCATACAGCGGTAAATGCGCATTACGCGGCAGGTCGCACCCTCCAGCAGCGCATTTGATCTGCGCCACACTTTGCGGGTCAATCGCGCGTATGTGCTATTTTTGGAACGTTGGCGCTAAATGGTATCACCGGTATGACAAACCGGAGTTCCCATTAGCGTTATCAACGGATGGGTTAGATGGGGGACGGAGCCACGATGCGGCCGGACTTCAATCCGAATGGCGTCGATTTAGTTCTGGGCAGTGCGGCACACTGGTATGATGCAGCTTGCTTGTCCGCTCCGCCTGCCGGCGCGCCCGCCAGCCTCTCCTGGATTGTGGTCACAGGTCCACATTTGGTAAACACGGATTTGTCGCTGGTCAAAGATACCAGGATCCCCACGATTTCTGAGGCGTTCAATGTGCCATTCCGTGTTGAACTCTTGAACATCTTCAATCACACAAATTTTGGATACCCCACGGCCGGTGTTTTCAGTCTGGGTGCCAGCATAGAGATCAGTGTGTGTATCCTGATAGACTTCCAGAGCAACGTGAGTCCCGGCGGCCCACATTACAATAATTCTCGGGACGGCGCGCCAGGGTTTGAAGATTTTGTTCTAGGTAGAAATAGAGGTTCAGATGGGACATTTCAATCGAAATAAAACGACCGGTTGGCTGCTGGCACTGATAGGTTTCGCAGCGCCCTTTGCGAGGGCGGAGTCGGCGGACATCGTCGGGGAATGGGGCAACCGCTTTCACGAAGATTTTTGGGAACGGCGTTCGGGACTCCAGATCGGCGACTACACGGGTTTTGCCATGACGGACGCGGGGCGCCGCATGGCGGAATCGTGGAACCCGGCTTGGTTTTCGTTGCCGCAGAATCAGTGCCGGCCGCACACCAGCATCTACGGCATTCGGGGTCCGGCGGACATGCGGATTACCAAGGTATACGAGCCCACGACACAGAGGTTGCTGGCATACAAGCTTGAGTGGAGTCTGGATGCATTCCAGGAAGTCTGGATGGATGGGCGTCCGCACCCGCCCGATTACGCCCCGCACACTTGGGAGGGTTTCGCCACGGGTGAATGGGAAGGTAATATGTTGAAGGTCACCGTGACGCATATCAAGGCTGGATATGTGCAAAGGAACGGCGCGCCGCACAGCGATCAGGCAGTCACCACGGAGTATTTCGAGCGGCACGGCGATACGCTCCTGCTGACTTCGATCATTAACGACCCGCTGTATTACGAGGAGCCGATCGTAAAGACCACCAATTGGGAAGCCGAAGAGATTCGCCCGGGCAGGAACTACTGCGGGCCGGCGGAGGTGGCGGTGGAAACGCCGGGCCGTCCCGGCGAGGTTCCCCACTTTCTCCCCGGCAAGAACAATCAGATTCAAGAGTTCGTGACGCAACGCCACGTTCCTCTGGATGCGGCATTGGGCAAACGGGAAACTCTGTATCCCGAGTACCTGCTCAAGATGGCGCAGCCTGTGGAGGTCAAGAAGGTAACCACAGGCAAGGCGCAAGCCGGCTTTTTCGGTAAGTGGGTATTGAGCATTGCGAAATCAAGATTCAAGAGCGACTTGGCGAATTTTTCATTATCGGGGGCCGATGGAAGCGCGCCGCAATGGCGCACCATGGTAATCGAGCAGGCCGGCGAGGCAATGAAGCATACCATCGACACGCAGTTGGTCACGAACGCGACCAACTTCATTCGAACCGAGTACACCGCCAAGCTGGATGGGAAGGACTATCCGGTGGAGCTATCGAGCGTGATGGATTCTGTTTCCTTCCGCCGTGTCGATGCCAATACGCTGGAGCGAACGTCTAAGGACCATGGAAAAGTGGTCGATACTTCCATCTTCACCTTATCGCCAGATGGCAAGGAGTTGACCATAAAGAGCGATGGCACCGGCCAGGGTGTGGAATACCATAACCTCCAAGTCTTCGATCGCGCCCAGGAGTAAGCATGCCGCCACTCGACAAGAACTGTGTAAAGCCCGAGAGCCTCGGTCGTTGGTTGCGGGCCGCGAATGTGGCGGCGCTGATTATCGTGGGCTGCTCGGCAACTCCCGGTACGGCTCAGCAAGCCGCCCGCGACGGCGCGCGCAACGGAGATGGTGCGGGGGGAGCAATCAAAATTCAGCGTATCCGGCGCAACGTCTTTATGTTGATTGGAGATGGAGCCAACATCACGCTCCAGGTTGAGCCCGCCGCCGGCGAGGAGAGTTTTGATAGCGCCTACGGCGGGGATAAGGGCGTCATGCTGGTGGATTCGGGAGTCGCGAGCCTGAGCGATCAATTGCTGGCCACCGTTCGGCGATTCTCCGACGGGCCGATCCGCTATCTGATCAACACCTCCGCGGACCTCGATCATGTGGGTGGGAACGACGCGATCGGCAAAGCCGCGGGCAGTTTGAGCCGCGGGGCCAACGGTGGCGGGCCGAACGGTCCGCCTCTCATGATCATGGCGCACGAGAACGTTCTGCAACGTCTCAGCGCCCCCAGCGGACAGAAGTCTCCTTTCCCGATTGAGGCATGGCCCACAGACGTCTTCACCACCGATAGGGAGGCATTCCTGAATGGGGGGTCCACCAAGATCGTCCATATTCCGGGGGCGCACGGCGATGGCGACAGCATCGTATATATGCGGAAATCCGACGTGATCGCGGCGGGGGAGATCTTTAGCACCACCGGTTTCCCCGTCATACAGTTGGCCCAAGGCGGACATATACAGGGTGTATTGGATGGATTGAACCTGATTCTGGAAATGGCAATCCCAGGAGAATTTGAACAGGGCGGGACGATGATCGTGCCCGCCCATGGCCGCCTGTCTGACGAAGCGGATGTCGAGTACTACCGTGAAATGGTGCAAATTATTCATGATCGTATCCTTGACGGAGTTAAGAACGGTATGACGCTGGAGCAAGTACAAGCCGCCAAACCGGCGCTCGAGTACGCGGGCCGCTATTCTCAGCCGGAGTGGACAACCGAAATGTTCGTCGAAGCCGTTTATCGCGATCTGTCTCAGTCCGCAAAGTCCTCAGCCGGGGCAGTGTCGCAACGCAACGACGGTGTGCGGAAAAAGCCGCAAGGGAAATAACATGAACGTCCGCACTTTTAACTTACGGTTGGTACCACTAATGGGAATGCTGGTGATGACGATGGCGTTGGCGCAAGACGCGCCTCCGTCACAATCGAACGCGACATTGCAGTTGCAGGCACAAACGCCCCACTCGGAACGTTCTGGAAAACAGGGGCGAGCCGGGGCAGTTATGGATTTGACGGGCTATTGGGTAGCAGTCATCAACGAAGATTGGCGTTGGCGCATGATCATGCCCGACAAGGGCGATTTTTCGGGAGTGCCCCTCACCATCGAAGGCCGCCGGGTCGCCGATATCTGGGATCCAATTAAGACGGAGGCGGCTGGGGCCCAGTGTAGCGCCTACGCGGCGCCTTCTCTCATGCGCTTGCCAACCCGTCTGCACATCACCTGGCGGGACGACAACACTCTCATGATCGAAACCGATGCAGGTACGCAGACCCGATTGTTGCACTTTGGCGAAACGCCGCCGCCGGCCGAGCGTAGCTGGCAAGGGACTTCGCTGGCCCAGTGGGAAGGCGATCCGGCCCAGGCGCCCAAGCGCGGCGGGGGCCCGGGCGGGCTGCGGGATTTGAAGGTGGAGACAACCAACCTCCGTGCTGGTTATCTGCGCAGAAACGGCATTCCCTTCAGCGAAAACGCTCTCCTGACGGAGTATTTCGATTTGATTCCCAAACAGCCCAACGGCGATGAGTGGCTTATCGTGAACGCAATCGTGGACGATCCGCTCTACCTTACGGAGCGTTTCATTGTCAGTTCGAATTTCAAGAAAGAAGCTGACGGATCGAAGTGGCATCCCACTCCTTGTTCTGCACGCTAGAAGTGAACGTAACACTGCGATATAGGAGGCCTGGATATCTTCATACGAATTTGTGTTCCATGCAGCGCGGATGCGACGCTTACCGAGCGTTTCGATGTCTTTCGGGAGCCCCCCGCCGAAAGCCAACTCTGATCTGACTTCGTGTCGCTATCGAATTATTGCGATTGCGAATCCGAAAGCAGTACCTCTGGCCAGCCTAATGCTCGTGAAACGACCAACTCCGCGGCAGTGGAATCCAATGAATTCCCTCTCCACGCAACATGATGGTCGGGGCGCACGAGAATCATCTGAGCCTGGTAAATACTCTTTAAATCCGGTTGGTTGAAATCGATTACATGCAGGGGCATCCCATGGCGTCTTGCGGCCGCCACTAGTCCCGCGCTGGAACTCCTCTCGGCGGTGAGCAGCGTGAACCAAGGACCCAGCTTGTCAAAAAGCGCAGTCCCATTCGCAAAGTAGAGGCTAGGGAGCCTTCCGCCAGGAACAGTGGACGGCGCATAGTGAAGCGGATCTTCTAAAGGCTCCGCATTCGGTTCACTCGACGTAATCGGAGATCCTCGATAGCAATAGCCCAACTCAATCCCGACACACTCATTCTCCGCGTTACCCAGTAACTTGATTTTATCGGCAGCCTCGCGCCGTGCGCCGTCGCCCTCAGGACCCTCGATCCCTAGCGTGGGCGTGTACAATTTCCCGATTGCCGCGCGCACATCGTTGTGATGCCGCGAAGCCTCCAGATTGCGTTGGCCGACCGGTCGCCGTTCCTGGTCGTATGACAGGAGGAGAAGGGGTCCGCCGAAACCCTTAAGACTGGCCGCGAGTTTCCACCCCAAATCGAAGGCATCGCCAACGCCGGTATTCATTCCATACCCCCCTGTTGGAATGTATTGATGAGCGGCGTCTCCCGCCAAAAAGACCCGCCCTCGCGAGTAGCAGTCCGCGAGCAGCAGATGCGGAGACCAGGCATTTGCTACCAAAACTTCAAAATCAAACGGCCGTCCAGCGAAAGCTTCCACCAATGCTCTGGGGTCGACTGCGTTGACGTCGCCGTCTGCCGAGAAGCGCGATTGCAGTGTCCAAAGGTCCCGATCGTTTTGTGCTATGAGCGTCCCAGCGGCCGTTTGATAATGCCATGCGATTCCCCAGGGCTGGAGAACCTCACGCGCTAGGGAGCGGAAGTGCGTCATAAATCGCGGCATCACTCGAGCGGTGCCGGCCAAGCCGATCTTTAGTGCGGCCCGCACGGTGCTTCCACCGCCGTCGCAGCCCACCAGGTAGCGGCAACGTACCCTCTCTGTGGCCTTGTTCGAATCGCGCAGTGCCGCCGTTACATAATCCGCATCTTGTTCCAGATCTTCGAAAGTTACACCGAAGCGAACGTTCACGAGCGGATCATCGTCGATGGCACGCTTTAATACAGGTTCAATTGCTACTTGCGAGACGCGCATCGCCGGAACGCAGGGTTGTGTGCCGTTATTGTTCGCTCGAATGTGTTCGCGGCTCTCCGTGACGCTGGGGTAGCGAAATCGATGCAGCTCATAGCCGGATAGGCTTGTAATCCAGGACACATCAAAGGGATGGCCCTCCGGAACCGCCACCTCGCGCAACGCCTGCTCCAGTCCTATTCCGCGAAAAATTTCCATGCTGCGAGCGTTAGTGATGTCCATCTTCGGATGTCGCGTGGTGGTCAGGTTGCGCTCCACCAGCATGCTATCCACGCCATGCACGGCGAGAATGCGCGCGAGGGTCATACCCACCGGCCCACCGCCTGCGATCAATACAGAAACCTCAGTCAATTTCCATTCGCTCCTTCCTTAGTGCGGATCAATGGACCGCCGCCTGGGGGGCCGCGATTTTCGTGAAGGTCGCAGGCTGGGTCACCCAGCGGAGCGAGAACATCACCACGCCTGAGATTAAGGCTGGAAGAGCGGCTGCCATGAACAGCTCGCGATTGGACCATCTGAGATTCATTAAAGCTCCGCCGACAACCGGACCTACAATCGCGCCTAGACGTCCCACGCCCAATCCCCAACCCACGCCCGTCGAGCGCAAATACGTCGGATAGTACGACGCAGCTAATGCGTTCAGAGCCGGCTGTCCGCCCATCACCCCCCAGCCCGCCACGAAGACCACCATAAAAAGGAGGCTCAGCGCTAGAGCGGGCTGGCCAATCAACCAGATACCGATGCACCCGAAACCAAAACTAGTACCCAGCACGGGAATAAATCCGAAGCGGTCAATCAACCAGCCCATGCCGAACGTGCCTAACATTCCACCGACTTGCAAGGTAGTCCCAACCAATACAGCAGTGGAAGTCGAATACCCTGAATCCTTAATAACTGTCGGCAGCCAACTGGACAAGAAGAATAAGTTCAGAAGATTCATGAAGTAGATGATCCACAGCAGGACAGTGGCGGTAGCGCGTCCTTCGGTAAACAGGTGAACGAACGGAGCGCCTCGCCTCTTTTCTTCATGAACGGTGTAATGAACGCCGGAACCAGTGGGGAGTTTCGAGTCGATCTTATGAAGCCACTTGCCGACGTTGTCGAACCGCCGTTCTCGCAGCACCAGGAACTGCATCGATTCCGGCAAGAGGAAGAACATCGCTATGGCAATTCCGAGTGGAAGTGCCGACCCCAAGTAAAAAACAGCTCTCCAGCCAAATGCCGGGATCAGCCACGCCGAGAGAAATCCGCCGAATGCGGCACCCGCGGTGTAGCCGTTCGCAACGAACATCATGGCACTGGCGCGATTCCGCCGCGGGCTGTATTCTCCTACCAGCGCCACCGCGTTGGGCATGATCCCTCCAAGCCCAATGCCGGCGATGAAACGCACAATGAGTAGCTGATTCAGCGTGGGGACTAGCGCCGTAATGAACGTAAATACCGCGAAGTATAGCGTGGTCGCTATCAGTACGGGCCGGCGTCCAATTCGATCCGCTAGCACGCTGCAAAACATGGCTCCCAGCAACGCGCCGAGAATGGCCGCGCTAAATACCGGGCCCATCCTGGAACTTGGCAGTCCCCACTCGCGTATAATCGCCGGAGCGACATATCCCATGGATTGGGTGTCAAATCCATCCATGACAAGGCACATCGCACAAAGAGCAAAAGTCGTGATTTGAAACTTGCCAATAGGGCTATTGTCAATTCCGTCAGAAATATTGACCGTTGAGCGGATCCCCATTGTCACCTCAGAAGGAATGTCTAGTATCTTCTATAGACGATTACAGTCTTTACTCTAAGGACGAGGCACCGCTTCGTAGTTGAATCCAAAATCAGCGGGCCTCGCTGCACCCCAAAGGTAGGAGCGATCTTCGCTCGGATAGTCGCAAGAGTTCCACTCCTGATCGACTGCGATGTAGTCAATATCGCAGGAGTACTCGGAGTAACTGCTCCACGGATCGCGCACATAATGAAAATAATTCGATCCAATTACATGACGCCCCAAACCCCACCCCGAGGAAAAACCACGTTGCGCCATCTGCATCGCGCCGAGACCGATTTCATCCAGCGAAGTCACGGTCCAGCTGCAGTGGTGAAAGCCGGGCGCGATGGATTTGGCTAACGCGATCATGTGGTGATCGCTTCCGTGAATCCCATGCATAAAAGCAACATCGTCTTGGGAACGGTCTGTGAGCCGAAGCCCAAGAACGCTAGTATAAAAGCGCACGGACCGGCTGACATCAGTCGCGAAAAGCAAGACGTGAGCTAATCGGCTAGGCTGGATGAGTTGAACTTCACTCCGGCTGACGGCGCCTCGAATGTTTGCGGGGCTCGACACGGTTCCGAAAGCCGTCTTCCTATCGGGCGAACTCTTATCGCAAATCTTAATTTCTATAAGGATTCCGTCGGGATCGCAAAACCAGAGCCCCCCGGAATCCAACCGAGAGGAGGGAGGAGAGATTCGCTCAATTTTCAGCCGGTCGAGTTTTTCACGAAAGCGAGGAAAGTCTTCCTCGAATGCACCGAAAGATAAATAGTGCAATTTCTTCTCCAACCCCTCCGTGATTCCGGCCCAACGATGTCCTTGCCCAAAGGTGTGCAGCGCGAGCTCTCCGCCTACGCCTCGGACGTCTAGCCCAAAGCTTTTATAGAAATGTTCGGCCTTGACCAAGTCCGGTACGATCAGTCCAAAATGATCAAGCGAGTGTACCCCCAGGTCGCCTGCACGATGGGAAGGTGGTATAAAGCTGGATATCTGTGTCATGGAATACAACGATTTCGGGCCGCGGTCATAATTTTAAATCACCTACGGATGTCCCACAAGATCCTCTTGTTGACGGATGCTACCAGACGGCGTTTCATCCCGGACCGGATTTCGCAAAATGCCGACCCCTTCAAATTCTACTTCACAAACGTCGCCGTGCTTCATGAATAGCTTTGGCGTCCGCGCAGCGCCAATACCCCCGGGGGTTCCAGTGACAATAACATCTCCAACCTCGAGAGTGGTGACCTCGCTCAGGCTAGCAATGAGCGTTGGGATGTCGAAAATCATTTCTTCGATAGTAGCCGACTGCACCACCACTCCGTTAAGTCGTGTCACCAACTTCAGGCCCTTCGCCCCACGAGGTAGTTCATCGGCGGTCACAAATTCGGGTCCGAACGCTCCGGTCCCGTCAAAATTCTTCCCTAGAGTCCACTGTTCCCCCCTTCGCTGATAATCGCGGACGGAGGCATCGTTGAACACAGAGTACCCAGCTATATGATCCAAGGCGTCGTCCTTGCTAATATGGCGGCCGGTTCTCCCAATCACGACCGCGACTTCTCCTTCAAAGTCAAATTGCTCGGAGACAACCGGACGTACCAGAGGCTGGCCATGGGCGATTAAGCTTCGCGTGAAACGCACGAAAAAAGTCGGATGCAAGGGCGTCGCTCGCTTTGCCTCATTTACATGGTCTCGATAGTTTAATCCGACGCAGATGATTTTTGGCGGCGCAACAATGGGGGGAAGATACACTAATTTCGATTCGTCGAGAAGACGTCCCCGCAGCGCCAAGTCCGGGACGCGCTGCAGACCAGCTTGGCCCGTAGCGAGCAGCGCTCTAAGTTCACACCCTTCCAAGTCAATAAGATCTGACCCTTTGCGGACCGCGAGTCCGGTGGCGCCATCCTTTAGATAGGTTACAAAACGCATTCAAAACCCTTCGAAACAGGGGCCCTTCATGATCGCTGGGCCTGTTCTTGAGAGTGTACGGCCTTCTCTGACAGTCTGTCAATCGACAAAATGAAAGATTGTCGATTATATCCATGAATTTCGATTGACATCGATTATAGGCCCGTGCATAATGTAGCTCGGTCATCGTGGGAGCGAAAAAACGACCGATAAAGGCTTCGCCTGGAGCTTAACGTATTTTGGAGCGATAGTAGGGCCATCCTTTCGTGGCGGAGCATGTGAGGAAGTCGAGACCCTGAATATCGAAGAGGCGCGAGAGATGCCTTGCGGTTTGATGCTGTGGCCGCACGCTAGCAAGAGCAGCGAAAGGATGTGTCGAGATGATGGCAAATAACATGAAAAACATGCGCAGGTTTCCGCAGTTTCTTACGCTCACCCTATTGTTATTTTCGTGTGGAGTGGGGCGCGACAAAGTATCAGGACAGGGGACGACTGGGACCATCTCAGGAGTCGTTACGGATGCGTCTGGTGCTGCAGTACCAGGAGCAAACGTCGAAGCCAAGAATGTTGGCACCGGACTTAAGCAATCGATCGCCGGAGATGGACAAGGGCGGTATAGCATCACCGGGCTTGCAGTAGGCGACTACGAAGTGCAGGCCTCGAAGAGCGGATTTTCCACCGTCATCCATACAGGGGTTACTCTTACGGTCGGCGGCCAGATCGTGGTCGACTTCGCGTTGCCGGTAGGCCAACAGCAGCAAACCGTCACGGTTCAAGGCGAGGTTTCGCAAGTAGAGACAACCACCGCAACGGTGGGGGCGCTGGTCGATCAGAAGCAAATGCGTGAACTGCCATTGAATGGCCGGAATTTTGAACAGTTGATCCTCCTGGCGCCAGGGGTCCAGTCCTTCACTGCCGTAGCGGCGTCCGGCGCCCAAGGACGATCTAATTCTTATTCAGTTTCGGGGAGCAGGTCTGAGGGGCAAGCCCTCTTGCTGGACGGCGAGAATCTGCAGACCTTTTGGAATCGCGGATTAGCGTCCATCAGCGGCACTTCCCTGGGTGTCGAGGCCGTCGCCGAGTTTCAGACGCTAACCAATACCTATAGCGCTCAGTTCGGAGGCAATGGTGCAGTAATGAACTCAGTGAGCAAGTCCGGCACGAATGCCTTCCACGGATCGGCGTATGATTTTCTTCGCAACAGCGTGCTGGACGCTCGCGGCTTCTTCGATCCCGGTAGTTCGCCCCCGCCCTTCCGGAAGAACCAATTTGGAGGTAGCGTGGGCGGGCCAATTCAAAAGAATAAGATGTTCTTCTTTGCCAACTACGAAGGCATTCGCCAGCTGCTTGGCGAAACCGCCATCGCCTATGTTCCGGCTTGCAATCTTGTTCCTAGCGCCTGCGTTATAACGGCGGTAAATCGCCAAGCGGTGGCGCAAACGCTGGCGTTATACCCGGCCGCTCAAACTCTCGTGGGCGGCGGTATCGGGACGGCGGTAGAGGTGGCAAACCAGACTGCGAATGAGAATTATATACTGGGGCGCTTCGACTACAATTTGTCGGACAAAGATTCCATCTTTGCGCGATATGTGTCCGATAAGACCAACTTCTTGGAACCCTTCGCGGGAACCGGTGGAAGCACCACCATTCCACTTTGGCCCGACGCCGACGTCTCCCATAATCAGTTCTCGATGCTTCAATGGCGGCGGATTCTTTCGCCCAATTTATTGAATATTGCTCGCGTGAGCTTCTCCCGGCCAGCCTCTAGCGAGGCTCCGTCGACGAAACATTCCGCGCTACAGTTTTATCCCAATTCGGGGCGCTCGGACGGCATGATCGTCGTCGCCGGCCTCAGTACTGTCAAGGGCGGAGTAATACCAGACCACTGGGGCGGAGAGAAAGTAGACCAGTTCACAGGTAGGAGAGGTTTTGGTTTGAAGGATTTACGGGGGCGGCTGGAGCGTAGGCCTGCGACCCGCTTTGCGGGGCGCGTTTAGGCCGGAGCGGAAGCCGCCCTCGTAAATCGGCGCCGGAGGGGGCAGGGGGCGCCTAAGAACGCGGCTTCGGTGGCCGCTTTTGCTTGCTGGCTTTGAGTCGGAAGCTTTCCCCGTTCATCTCCAGGATGTGGACGTGGTGGGTGAGCCGGTCCAGCAGGGCTCCCGTTAGTCGTTCCGATCCGAACGCTTCCGTCCATTCATTGAACGGCAGGTTGCTGGTGACCAGCGTGGCGCTGCGCTCATAGCGGCGGCTGAAGACCTCAAACAGCAGTTCGGCGCCGGTCTTGGACAGCGGCACGAAGCCCAGCTCGTCGATGATCAGGAGTTCGAAGCTGGAAAGCATTTTCTGAAAGCGCATCAGGCGGCGTTCGTCCTTGGCTTCGATCAGCTCATGCGCCAGCGACGCCGCGGTGGTGAACCGGACGCGGAAGCCCTTCTGGCAAGCGGCCAAGCCCAGGGCCAGTGCGATGTGTGTTTTCCCGGTGCCCGAGTTTCCTAACGCCAGGATATTTTCCTTGCGCTCGATAAACTCGCAGCGGGCCAGATCCAACACCAGCGACTTATTTAAAGATGGGATCGCCAGAAAGTCGAAGGTGTCCAAGCTTTTCACCACATCGAACTTCGCCTGGCGGATGCGGCGCTCGGTGGCGCGCCGTTCACGGTCCAGCAGTTCCAGTTCGCTCAAGCGCAGCAGGTAACGCGGAAAGTCCACGCCCTCGGCGGCACACTGCTGCGCGACCTTGTCGTACTCGCGCAGGAACGTCGGCAGTCGCAGAGTTTTCAGATGATGGTCGAGTAAAACCTGGGGCGTGTCCATATCAACCAGCACCCAAGAGCGCGAGATAGTCGGCTGCGGCGGTGGTCGCCACCTGCGCCATGGGCAGATGTGGATAGTTCTCCAGATCCAGCCGTGCCGGCCGCCGCTCGATCCGGCACAGCAGCAGGTGCTTGACGGCATCGAACGAGATCGTCCCCATCCGCAGAGCATCATCGAGGGCCTGCGCGACTTCCGTGAGCGCGAACGTTTCCACCAGCCGAAGGACTTGTATAAACTCGCGCTTGCTCTTCTTGCCCAAGCGCGCTTCCATCAAACGGTATAGTTCGCCGAAGCCTTCCGGCAGCTTCCAGCCAGCCAGCGGCGCGGCCTGATCCAGCGCATTCGGCTTCTGCTCCAGCAGAGCCAGGTAATGCAGTGGGTTGAAGATCATGTCTTCCCGTTCATAACTCCGTGGATGGCGCGCGATCACCTCGCTCCCGGCGCAGATCATGACTTCATGCACGAACCCTTTCACCAGCACTTCGCGGTGACCCCAGCACACCGGCACCGAGTAATCGTTGGTGCGATAGCGCACCAACGACATCGACGTCACCCGCGTGGACCGCTTGTCGCAGGCTTCGTACGGTGCTGCTGGCAAGGGCAGCAGCCGCTCCCGGTCTTTTTCGAAACGCTCGCCGATGGTCTGCTGATGTCCCCGCAGTTTGCGCTCGCGCCGTTTCTGGCACTCATTGAGCAGATGCGCGTTGAACTCCTCCCAGGTGGCGTAGCGCGGACGCGGCACCATGAAGTTCCGCCGCGCGTAACCCACCAGCCCTTCCACTTTCCCCTTGTCGTTGCCCTTGCCGGGACGCCCGAACTTTTCGGCAAACAAGTAGTGGCTCTGCAGCTCGGTGAATGCTCGCGTTTTCGTGCGTGTCCCATCGCCCAGAATCCGCGCCACCGCCAGCTTGGTGTTGTCGTAGAGGATCGTGCGCGGGACTCCGCCGAAGTACGCGAAGGCGTGGTTGTGACCTTCGAGGAACGCTTCCGTCGTCTCGGCCGGAAAGGCCATCACGAAGCAGTCATCGGACTGCGGTAGGTCCACCGTCAGGTAGTGTGCCTTGCGCTCCACTCCGCCGATGATCACCATCGCTTCGCCGAAGTCGGCCTGCGCCTCGCCGGGCGGATGCGCCAGCGGCACGAACATCTCGCGCTGGCTCAGCTTCCGCAGCCGCACGTAGTCCTTCACGATCGTGTAGCCACCCGTGTAGCTATGCTCGTCGCGCAGTCGCTCGAAGATCCGCTTGGCGGTGTGACGCTGCTTTTTGCCTTCCGCCTTGTCGGCTTCCAGGATCTGGTCGATGGTCCCGACCCAGGCGCCCAGCTTCGGCCGACGCGCTGGCTGCTGCCGCCGGTATCCGGGTGGCACCGAGTACCGCAGCATCTTCCGCACTGTCTCGCGAGCCAGCCCGAACTGTCGGGCAGCCTCGCGTTCACTCATCTTATCGACGATGACCGCTCGCCGAACCCGCGCGTATAACTCCACTGTGTACACCTCTCCGGTGTTCCACAAACACGGGGGGATGTCTGCTGGAACCAGTTTCCCGGCGGTCTGGTTTCTTCCCGCCGTAACGCCGCTCACGCGGCGTTTACTGGCCTAGTTTGCCACTGGCGCTTATAGAACGCGCTGGCGCTTCGGCGCGATTCCCACCACGCGCATTCCGGCGAGCAGTTGAGCCAGCGTCCGCGTCATGCGGGCAGGTCCTTCCGCATTTGGGACTAGTTCAATGTGGCGGTCATGGCTGTTCCGTTCAACGTGGGAACGGCAGACAGACGCAAGTTCTGTAAGAGTGATGAGCCATTCCCGCTCGGCATCGGTCCACTCGATAGGTTGGGCGCTGTTGATGGTTTCTTCGAGATCCCGAAAGAAGCGGGAGACTTCCGCTTGCAATTCTTCACGCATTTGCTCTTCGTCCTGAGTGTGGTCGAGTGCTCGGCGTGCCTGTTCCCTAGCGTTAGTCTTCGGAAGGCGGTAAAGCACGAAGCGCGGACCCATAGCCGCCATCACCGAGTGCGCGGTGTCGATAGCTTCAGTCACACCGCAGATGATTCCCAGCTTGCCGCGCCATTTGAGCGATAGGCCACCGTCGATGCCCAGCTTCCGCTCCCACGATCCATCGAATATTTCACGAAGCGCCGCCAGCAGACTCGCGCGGGTGTCGCGATTCATAGCCAAGATGGAGGTGAAGTCTTTGAACACCAAAACGCCGAAATCGCCAATCTCCATAAGCAGGCCTCCACTCGCTTTTGCTGAGCGGCTTTTGCTTGAACTTCCCGACAGTAGCGCCGCCTCTGTGATGGTTGCGGCGGTGTGGACGAACGGGAGCGACACACACGGATTTAACATCTCGCCTTTGCCGGATGATGGACTGCCGACCAGCATGAGCCAGACTGCATCGCCATGGAGCCGGTTTGCGGCGTAGGCCGCAACCACGATCTCCAACGCACCTGGATCGGGCAGGTACAGCCATGCTTGAAAGGCTCGTTTGAGGGCATCGAGGTCCGCACTCGGGGGATTCATCGTGCTGAGCTATCCTCGACTGCAATCGACGCGCCCGGCGCGAACAAGAGCACGGACTTCATCCAAGTCGTAGAGGATCTGCCGACCCACGCGGTAAAATGGAAAACCCTTGCCGAAAAGCCGGTCCTTTTGGAGTGTCCGCTTCTTGCGCCCGGTGATTCGTTCGACATCGGCTTCGCTGCCGAACTCACGTTCAGCGATTCTTGGAGATTGTGTTTCCCGCATTGCGATTATAGAGTTTCACGCAATGCCAACTAGGACCAGTCTTATATAGTCCGAGTAGGTCCGAGTGGAAAGTCCGAGTTAAAGTCCGAGTTTGGCGGCGGTAGCGAGTGCCGCAGCTTTGATCTCGGCACATTTTTCGGGGCTGACGCGACGCTCAATTCTTCCTGCTTTGTAATCTGTAACCGACGTGCGCCCAAGGCCGGGGTAGTCGATTAGGAATGACTTCAGGCTACTCTTGGCGAGAACCTTTTTCAATTGCTCTCTGCCTTCGTCGTGCGGATGCGGGGTGGCGGCTGGCAGGACTGGCGAGGGATCGACACAGCGGGATGACACGCCCGCGCCGCCGGTTCTGAACGATTCCAGCAGCTCGATCCTTTCATTAAGGCGCTGCTGACTCTCCGGCATGGCACGCCGCAGTAATCGCTCGGCCTTTTCAAACTGCTCTATCTTGTCGAGGACTATCCTGTTCACTTCGCGCCCCTTCCAAACTACGCCACCCTTTTGCTCCCCCATGAGGGAGGAGTGGCCGCCAGCAGGGGAAGGGTGAGTTTCCTGCTTGTCGCCTGGCCGGGCTAGGCGGCTGTCTGAAGATTAGCGGAAACGTACTACGAAGGCAAGGGGGACAAACTGCTATAATAGCTTAGGCGTAAGCTGAGATGAACAAGAGAACGATTCTCGAAGTTACCCGTCTGCTAGGTGCACAGGGTGGCAGGACGGCTGCAAAACAAATGACGAAGACGCAGCGCATCGCACGCGCGAAGAAGGCGGCGGCGGCGAGTGCGAAGGTTCGGAGTACAAAGGCAAAGCGGCAACGGACTAAGTATGAATAATTGCCCACTCTGCGTTCTCGAATTACCCATACTCCCTGATGTAGACAGTTTCCGGGTGAAATGCCCACGTTGCGGTGACTATCGAATAACGGGATCGTTGTTTGCAGAACTGGGCACGGTTGTCAAAGTCGACAAGCTGCTGTTGTCCTGTGCTACACGACAAGCATCCGAGAGGAAACAGACGCTAGTACTTAGCACCGATAATTATAAGGAGCACATCAACGCGCATAGAAACGTGTCTGTTTCCCGAAAGATTGACACATTACTCCGCTTCATAGCTACCAAGTGTGAATATCCCAGCTTTACTTTCGAGGCTGATTTTAACTTTCTCTACCCCATTGCCGACTGTACAACGCCCGCAGAAATGCTCGAGTATGCGCAATATCTTGAGC
>JALYIB010000376.1 GCA_030775965.1 Acidobacteriota bacterium
CCTTAACACCCTTTGAATTGCATCTCCACGCCGAAGGCACCCACCACGAGAGTTACCGCATGCTGGGTGCGCATCCCGTGCGCGAAGGCGACGTCAAAGGCGTACGCTTCGCCGTCTGGGCCCCCAACGCTGAGTCCATCACCGTCATCGGCGATTTCAACCGTTGGGACCAGACCACCCACCCCATGCAGCATCGCGACAGCGGCGTATGGGAGCTGTTCATCCCCGCGCTCGGCCCGGGCACGCACTACAAATACTGTGTCCGCTCCCGCGACGGCGCAATCCAAGAGAAAGCCGATCCCTACGCCTTCTTCTGCGAAGCCCCGCCGCGCACGGCGTCCATCGTTTGGGAGCTCGGAAATCACACCTGGGGCGATCAAGCTTGGATGTCAGCCCGCGCCCAGCGCAATCTGCAGCGCGAGCCCGTTTCCGTCTACGAAGTGCATCTTGAATCCTGGATGCGCCACCCCTCGCACGAATCGCTCAGCTACCGCGAGCTAGCCGACCGCCTGGTCACCTACGTCCGCGACCTGGGCTACACGCACCTGGAATTGATGCCCATCATGGAGCACCCGTTCTCCGGCTCCTGGGGCTATCAGGTCACCGGTTACTACGCCCCCACCTCGCGCTTCGGAAATCCGGATGACTTCCGCTATTTCGTCGACGCCTGCCATCAAGCCAACTTGGGCGTGATTCTCGATTGGGTCCCCGGCCACTTCCCGCGCGACGCCCACGGCCTGTGGCGCTTCGACGGCACCGCGCTCTACGAGCACGCCGACCCGCGCCAGGGCGAGCACCGCGAATGGGGCACGCTCATCTTCAACTTCGGGCGCAATGAAGTGCGCAATTTCCTACTGTCGAACGCGCTCTATTGGCTGCGCGAATTCCACATCGACGGCCTGCGCGTCGACGCCGTCGCTTCCATGCTGTACCTCGACTACGCGCGCGAACAAGGCGAGTGGATCCCCAACCGCTTCGGCGGCCGCGAAAACCTCGAAGCCATCGACTTCCTGAAGCGTTTCAACGAGCTCGTCCACCAGGAGCCCGGAGCCGTCAGCATCGCCGAAGAATCGACGGCCTGGCCCGGCGTCTCGCGGCCCGTCTACACCGGCGGCCTGGGCTTCACCATGAAATGGAACATGGGCTGGATGCACGACATGTTTCAGTACTTTTCCAAGGACTCAGTTTTCCGCAAGTACCACCAGCAGTTGATCACCTTCAGCATGCTCTATGCCTTCACCGAAAATTTCATGCTGCCGGTGTCGCACGACGAAGTAGTGTACGGCAAGCGTTCGCTGATCTACAAAATGCCCGGCGATGAGTGGCAGCGCTTCGCCAACACCCGCGCGTTTCTGGCCTATATGTTCGCGCACCCCGGCAAAAAGCTGCTGTTCATGGGCACCGAATTCGGCCAGACCGACGAATGGAACCACGACGCGCAACTTGAATGGTCTTTACTCCAATACCCCATTCACTGCAAGCTGCAGACGATGGTGAAGGAACTGAACTGGCTCTACCGCCGCGAGCCCGCGCTCTTTGAAGTGGACGACACTTATCACGGCTTCGAGTGGATCGACCTGCAGGATTCCGAGTCGTCGATCATCACCTTCCTCCGCTTCGCCCGCAACCGCGAAGACTTCATCGTGTTCGCGTGCAACTTCACCCCCGTCCCCCGCGAAGACTACCGCATCGGCGTTCCCAGAGTCGGCCTCTACCGCGAACTCTTCAATACCGACTCCGAACTATTCGGCGGCGCCAACCTAGGCAACGCCGGAGCCGTGCTGGCAGAGGCAATCCCCTTCCACGGCCGCCCCGCCAGCATAAACGTGACGATTCCACCGCTGGCTGTGGTGGCGTTTAAACCGTAACCGAAGCGAATCTCAACAGAGGGTCGCCATTGAAAAACAGGACGCCAAACTAAAAGAATGGACACCAGAGACGGCCGGTGGGGAGGTGCGTCAGCGTGTAAATCTCAATGCGAATACACTTGAACCCCGGCCTTCCGAGCGGCCGCACGCAGAGCGTTATCTAAAATAGCCAGCCGCACACCCGCGCGAATCGCCAGTTCAAGGTAGGCCGCATCGTAGGCCGAAAGCCTGTGCGCGCGTCCACCACCATTCCGCTCAGAAGCGTCTCCCCGCCTGAATCAATTCGCGGACGCCCGGCTTGCCGGGCTTCACCCGCTGGCGCAGGGCGCGCATGCCTTCGACGATTTCCGCGTGCGACAGCTTCAGGCGCTCGTCTCCCGCTGGGATCAAAATGGCCGCGGGAACCCCGTGCTTGGTGATCGTGATTCTCTCGCCCTTGGCGACGCGATCGAGCAGCGAGGATAAATGTGTCTTGGCTTCAAAGATCCCCATTTCCATGGAAAGCGCTCCTTAAACTCGTTCACCCGCGCCCTACCACAGCACCCTCTCCAGCGCCTCACAGAAGAAGTACTCGCCCCACATTACCGATTCATCCACGCCCAACCCCTTGTGCACGTGATACACCCCGCCCTTGAGAATCCCCTCCCACTTGGGATCGCGCTTGCCCAGGTGCTTCTCGCACAATGACCGCAAAATCCGCACCGCCGTGGACCAGTAGAGATGCCCCTTCATCGAATCCGGCACCAGCCGGCACAAGCGCAGCAGCCCCGCCGCATAAATCGCCGCCGCCGAAGTGTCGAGCAGCGTCCGGTTCTCCGCAGGAGCATTGAAATCCCACGGCGGAACACCGTCGGACGGCGAATGCGTGATGTAAAAGTCAGCGCAAGCCTGCGCCGTTTCAAGATAATGCGGGTCCCGGCTGTACTCGTAAACGGTGGTAAATCCGTACATCGCCCAGCTCAATCCACGAGACCAGCAGGAATCCCCCCGATAGCCCTGATGCGTCGCCTGCTGCAGAAATTCTCCGGTGTCGGTGTCGAATATCCCCTCGTGCGCCGTCGACCCGTCGCCGCGCACCAGCACCCGCCGCGTGGTCCGCGCATGCCGCAACGCGATATCGCGCAGCTTACGGTCGCCGCTTTCCCGCGCCGCGTAAAAAATGATGCCGACGTTCATCATGGTGTCGATGAAGATCGAATTGTCTCCCACGAAGGACCGCAAATACCCGCCCTTCTCCTTGAAGCGCGTAGCCAGCGTACGCCCCGCCTCAATCAGCACCTCGCGCCGCGCCGCATCCGGATGCAGCCGGTTCCAGCGATAGTAAGTCGACAAAAACAGAAACCCCAGATCGTGCGCGTCGTGATCCTTCTTGCGCTCTTCAATCGGCTCCGTGTAGCGCACGGCGTGCTCAAACCAGAATTTAGCCTCCGCCGAACCCGGCTCCGCGTGCCGGTAAAAGATCCACATCATCCCCGGCAAAAAGCCGTCGGACCAATGCGTCCACACTTGCCCTTCATGCTTCCACTCGCCGTCTTTGGTGTGCAGCGGATACAACATGGGATGCTTCTCGATCAGCTTTTTCACCTGCCGCTGCGCGAACTGATAGGAAAGCGCGAACAGTTCCCCGGTGTCGCTAGAAAGATGAATCATATATTGCCTCTAATTATAGAGGGGGGCGGACCTCCGGTCTGCCTGCAACCTTCCGGTCGGACCCACCATGCTACGATCAGGAAAATGCCAACGAAAATTACCATCCGCGACAACGGCTCCATCCGTGTCGAGGGAGACTTCACCATTTACGATGTAAACGGCAACGCCTTCGACCTCGCCGGACGCGAGACCATCGGCCTTTGCCGCTGCGGACAGTCCCAGAACAAACCCTTCTGCGACGGTGCCCATGCCAAGACCGGCTTCCAATCCGCCTGCCCCGCCCGCGCCTTGCCGCCTCCCGTGCCGAAGGCGTAAGGGTATCGCGCTTCCGTAGTACGGGCAGATCCTAGCGGCACCACGGGAGAACATTCGTCCCTTTCCGGAACCATCTAGCGAAGGCGAATCCCAAAGCGGCTTACCGGACTAGCTTTTCCGGCCCGTAAAGGCTTCGCACTGCGCTAACGGAGATCCCAAAATGACGAAGTTCGCCCGCACCATCCCAAAATTGACGTTTCTGGTGCCGCTGCTGGCCGCTCTAGCCGCGCCCACCTACGCCTCCATCGCTTACACCTCTTGCACCAGCGGATGCAGTACCACCAGCGGCACCTATGCTAGCTGGAAATCCGCGCCCGGCTCGGCTGGCCTTTCCTTCTCGCCATCGCCCGAGACTTTCACGTCCGGCACTCTCTTGAGCGGCGTCTACACCGATCCCAACGGAACCGTGGTTACCGGTTACAGCGGTGTCAGCACCATCGACACCTTGATGACCGTCTCCGGCGGCTCGTTGGTCCAAAGTGTTGGCGGCGGAAACGCCGGCTTTCAGATCGTGCTTCCGCCGAATACCTATGCAGTGGCCTTCAGCATCACCGTGCTCTCAGGATTCGGGATTCCCAACGTAGAGTTGGGCGACCACAACCTCAGCGCGGCCAACTACGGAATCACCATTCCAAGCGGTGGATCGATTCAGTTTTTTAGCATCGTCAGCACCACGGCGCTGGGTGAATTGTTCGTGGGCCAGGCCAACAGTGGAGGCCACCTGCAGCTCAATGATTTCGAGATCGGCCAGGAGTCGCCCACTCCGGAACTTTCGAGCGTCAGCCTGATGGGCAGCGGTCTATTACTGTTAGGTCTTGTGCGCCGCCGCGTCCACAAACCAAACAGCCCCGTCGCCTGAAGCAATTTGCGCCGGATAGTGGCGCGGATCAAACGGCGAATGAAGCACGGAGCGCAGCGCCGCCGCCTTGTCCGCGCCCATCGCCAGCACCGCCGTGTGCCGTGCGGCCAGCAGTACTCCCGGCAGCAGCGTGATGCGCCACTGCTGAAATTTCTCTACCCACACCGCGGCGGCGATGTCCGTCCGGTTATCGATCAGCGCCTCCCCGGGAAACAAGCTCGCCGTATGCGCATCCGGGCCCATGCCGAGATGCACCACATCGAATTCCGGCAGCTCGCCCTCCGCCAGGCCAAAGACTTTCTGGATATCGGCGACGTAGCGTGACGCCGCTTCCGCTGGGTCCAGTTCCGCTTCAATCCGGTGAATGTTCGCCGCCGGAAAGTTGCCGGCCCTCAGCCACGCGTCCTCCGTGAACTTGAAATTACTTTGCGAATCGCTGGGAGGCACCCCGCGTTCGTCCACCCAAAACAAGTGCACGCGCTGCCACTCGATGGGAGTCTGTGCAAACCTCTCGAACATTGGCCGCGGCGACGATCCTCCGGAGATCGCCAGCGCCGCCCGCCCTTTTTGCGCGATCGCTTGGCGCAGCCATTCGAGAATCTGCGTGCCACAAGCCTCCACCGCCGCCGCCCCGTCGGCGAAGTGCCGGACGCCCATTAACGCAGCACCCGCTCGAATAGGACCCGTTCGAACACCGGGTCGCGCCCCAGGATCGACAATTCCTCGTGCATCAGACACTCCTCGGAATCCGGCGGCAGCATCGCGGAATAGACGCGCTTCCCGGTGCTTACTTCGAGCGTCCCCTTGCTCCCCCATTGGATCGACATCTCCGGCCCCGCGCCCGCGAACACAACCGAGTGCATTCCCGGATCTCCCGCCTCCGGCGAGAGCGTCACATTCATCCCCGGCAGTGCGCGTTCGATCCAGCGCGCAAAGTAGAGCGACCGCGTCCCCGGACGCGCCCCGCCATGTTGAATGCGCACCGTCCCGCTGCGCCCCGCCGCCAGCCATCCATCCGCCGAAGCGTCCATCAAATGCGCTACCGCCTCGCGCCATCCCGTCAGCCGGGTCCACGCCAGATCCGCCACTTGCCGCCCGTCCTTGCGCATACGGCGCAAAAACTCGATCGCCGAGTTGGGATGCCGCACCGCCCGCGTATTGAAAATGATTTTATTCGCCAGCGGAAACAGCGGGTCGAGCGAGCGATCTAAAAACGCCCGCGGCCCCCGGCACCACAGCACCACCGGCAAATCCGGCGCGATCAGCGGCACCAGCAACCGAGCCACTTCGTCAGTCTGTTCGGAATCGGCCGTAATCTCAATGCCTTCCGCGCAAATCTGTTGTTCGCCCCCGAATGGCATCCAGCATTCCGCGAACACCCGTCCGCTGAAATCGCCGCCCTCGCTGGGAGTCAACACAATTGCCCTGCTAGGATGCCGGTGCATCAGCACGCCGATTGTCTTGCGCGCCTGCTCGGCGTCCCTGGCGTCGTGGTGCTCCGCCACCGCGATCAACGTCATGGAACACGCCCGCAGCACGCCGCCCGCGCCCTGGTCACGCGCCAACTGCGCCCACAATTCGCGCAAATCCTTCAGGATTTTTTCCGGATCGATGACCGGCACGGTTGGGTTCAACTGTTCCTCCATTGATGCCCCTGCCGCGCCAGCATCTCATCGGAAGCCGCCGGCCCCCACGTCCCGGGATCGTAGTTCGGAAAATCGAACTTGCGGTTCGACCAGTCTTCTAGAATCGGAGCTACCACCTTCCAACTAGCCTCCACCATGTCCTGCCGCGTGTAAAGAGTGGCGTCCCCCGTCAGCGCGTCCTCGAGCAGCGTCTCATACGCCGTCGGCGATCGCTCCCCGAAACTCGAGCCGTAATTGAAATCCATCGACACCGGCCGTAGCCGCATCCCGCTCCCCGGTTGCTTCGACAGAAACCGCAGCGAAATCCCCTCCTCTGGCTGAATGCGCAGGATCAACAAATTCGGCCGCATGGTCACGCCCCCCTCGCCCGGCGAGAACAACGCATGCGGAGCCATGTTGTACTGAATCGCAATCTCGGTGGTGCGCTTGGGCAGCTTCTTCCCGCTGCGTATGTAGAACGGCACCCCCGCCCACCGCCAGTTGTCGATGAAGAAGGTAGCCGCCGCGTAAGTAGGCGCCTGCGAGGCAGGATCCACCCCCGCTTCATGCCGGAACCCCGCATACTGCCCCGCGACGGAGTACAACGGCGCCTCCTCCGGAGTCAGTACGTGAATCGACCGCAGCAGCTTCGCCCGCTCATCGCGCACCGCATCCGGCTCATAAACCGCCGACGGCTCCATCGCCACCGTCGCCATCACCTGCAGCAAATGATTCTGAATCATGTCGCGCACGGCCCCAGCTTCCTGGTAGTAAGCGCCGCGCCCCTCGACGCCAATCGATTCCGCCGCCGTGATCTGCACGTGATTCACATAGCGCCGGTTCCATAGCGGCTCAAAGATCCCGTTGCCGAAGCGGAACGCCAAAATATTCTGCACCGTTTCTTTGCCCAGATAATGATCGATGCGATAAACGTCGGCCTCCGCGAACACGCCATGCACACGCTGGTTCAACTCGCGTGCGCTGGCCAGATCGTGGCCAAACGGCTTTTCGATCACGATGCGCTGCCACCCGTTGGCGTCGCTACGGCCCAGCCCCGTGGCTCCGATGCGCTCCGCGACCTCTCCGTAATAACTAGGTTGCGTCGCAAGATAATACAGAACATTCGCGCGCCCCAGCTCCGTCAATTTGTTTTTGATCGCGCTGTATAGCGCCGGATCCCCCAAATCTCCCGCAATGTAGTGGAGGCTCTTGGCGAACCCAGTCCATTGTTCTTCGTCGAACGGACTGTCCTCCAGAAACTCCTTCACCGCATCATGCATCTTGGAGCGAAATTCGTCGTCGCTCATGCCCGTGCGCGAAGTTCCGATAATCGACACCGTGGCCGGCAATCGCCGCTCATACGCCAGCCGGTACAAAGAAGGTATTAGCTTACGCTTCGTGAGGTCTCCGTTGGCTCCAAAAATGACGATGCCGCAGTCCGGGACCTGGCGTTGAAAGCGCAGCGGATCGGCAAAAGGATTGAGATCGGCCACGTGATTTCACGTTACCATGCTAGGATTCCAGTAACGATGTCAACCGTGAAAGTGCTGGCCGTGGTGGAAGATCTCTTCTTCACCGTAAAGATCAACGAATCCGCCAAACGCGCGGCCATGCCAATCGTGTTCGTGAAGAGCCAACGCGACGCCCTGGATCATGCCGCCGGGCACCCGTCCCTAATCATCCTGGACCTGAACTTCGCCAGCATCGATCCCGTCGATCTAGTCCGCAAGCTGAAAAGCGATCCCACCCTGGCCAAAATCCAGCTACTCGGTTACGTCTCCCACGTCCAAGGCGATTTAAAGCAGGCAGCGCAAGAAGCGGGCTGCGACATGGTCCTAGCCCGTTCAGCATTTTCTCAGAATCTGCTCCAACTCCTCACCCGCCAAAAAAATAGGGACGGAGCCTGATTTCGCCCGTGCCCCGTCAACAAATCAGGCTCCGTTCCTATTTTTTCCGCAGTCTCTCCAGATCCGTCGTCAGCTGCCGCGTAATCTTATCCGCCACGTCCGCACTCGCTCCCTTGAACTTAGCCCCATTACTTTCCTGCGTAGTCGACCACATCACATCCCCGTCCTTATTCACCAACCGCACCGTAGCCATAGCCTCATGCTTCCGCTCATGAATGTTCGTGGACTCATTCTCCCCCACTCCGGCGCTCAGCGATCGCGCCACACTCCGGCTAACGCTCCCCCCGCCTCCATTAAACCGCGTGCCACTGCTGTTAGAACTATTGTTCGACTCCCCCACGCGAGCATTCACGCCTTCGGAAGACTGAAAATTGTCCGTATAGACTAAGTCCTCCGCCGCCCCCCGCAGAAACGCATCCGCGCGATCCATATTCTCCGTCAGCACAAACAACTTCGACCCCTGCAGGCTGCTAATGATAAGATCCCGCATCTGCGCCGCCGTCTCGCCGCCCGTCAGCCGGTCGACGAAAACCCGCTTAACCCCGCCCATCTGCGCCAGCACGTCATCCGGCGCCTGCGCCAACAGCGCAAAGCACAGCCACACAATCATGCGCTACCCCTTCCCCGCCTTGCGCGCTTCCGGGTCCTGATACTCCACCTTCAACCCGGTCCGCGCCTCCAGCCCGACTAGCATCGCTCGAATGCCATTCTTGTCCACGCGAAACACCATGGCCTGCTGCTTGCCATCGTCGTCCGTATAGCCCACCGTCAGAAAGTGTTTGCGCGACTTCGCCAGCAAAAACATCGGTGAAATCACCGCCGCCATCAACAGCCGCCGGTCCACCTTCTGCCCATACTCGAGCAGATTGATATGCTCATAAGGCACCCGCACCTGCTTGCCCCGCGCATAAAAAGCGAAGTAGCGAGTGTCCGATAATTCCACCGACCCACCCGCCCCGCTAGCCAACGCCGGCACCGTCCCCCCGACATATTCAACCCGGCTCTGCGCCAGCAACAAAACGAACACCAGGAACGCCACACAGACGAGTCCAGCAACTCCTGCCCATTTCTCCTAGGAAAATGCTGCCCGCCGCCAACTCCGTTACACTCGACAAATGCTCCTCTGCCCCGTGCGCGACTGCCGCCTGCCCCTGGCCCACGC
>JALYIB010000377.1 GCA_030775965.1 Acidobacteriota bacterium
GGTTCTCGGCGGTGGCGGTGTTTGCGGGGTCGTGGTTATCGGGATTTTTCATTATCGCCACGGATGCCTGGATGCAGAATCCGGTGGGGTATCGCGTGGGCGCGGGCGGGCAATTCGAGCTGGCGAGTCTGCGGGGGTTGCTGTTTAATCCATGGATTTTCTGGCAGTACCTGCACAATATGACGGGCTCGGTGGTGACGGCTAGCTTTGTGATGGCGGCTGTGGGGGCGTTTTATTTATTGACGGACGCGAAGAATACCTACGGGCGGACGTTTGTGCGGGTGGGAGTGATGGCGGGGTTCGTGAGTATCGTGCTGATGGTTTATCCGACGGGCGATGGGCAGGGCAAGATGATCGCCAATCATCAACAAGCGACGCTGGCGGCGATGGAGGGGCTGTTCGATACCACGAATGGCGCGCCCATCGCTGTCGTGGGGCAGCCGGATACGGACAAGCGCAAATTGGATAATCCGCTGCTGATTCCGCGGGCGTTGAGTTTTTTGACGTACCGGCGGTGGGGAGCGCAGATTCGCGGGCTCAACGCTTTTCCGCAGGAGTTATGGCCGGATAATATCGCGCTGCTGTATTTCAGTTATCACATCATGGTGGGGTTGGGGACGGTGGCTGTTGCGGTGATGACGGTGGCGCTGTTTCTGCTGGTGCGCGGGAAACTTTTTGAGGCGCGTTGGCTGTTGTGGATTTTGATGCTGCTGTTTCCGCTCCCTTATATTGCGACTACGGCGGGGTGGATGACGGCGGAGATCGGGCGTCAGCCGTGGCTGGTTTATGGGGTGATGCGAACGGCGGAGGGTCCTTCCCCGATGGTGTCGGCGGGGAACGGGATGTTCACGCTGCTGGGGTTCATGGGGATGTATCTGCTGCTGGGGATTTTGTTTTTGTTTTTGATCTATCGACAGATTGAGCGCGGGCCGGGGGAGTGACGATGCACACCTTTTGGTTTTGCGCGGTGGCGGCGATGATTGCGGCTTACGTTATTCTGGACGGGTTCGATCTGGGGGCAGGCATCATTCATTTATGGGTCGCGCGGACGGAGGAGGAGCGGCGGCGGGTGCTGGAATCGATCGGGCCGTTTTGGGATGGCAATGAAGTTTGGCTGTTGGCTGCGGGGGGGACGCTGTTCTTCGCGTTTCCGGCGTTGTACTCGGCTAGCTTCAGCGGATTCTATTTGCCGTTGACGATCGTGCTGTGGCTGCTGATGCTGCGCGGGATTGCGATCGAGTTTCGGGCGCATGTGGAGGGTCCGCTGTGGAGGCCCTTGTGGGATGTGGTGTTCTGCGGGGCAAGTGCGTTGCTGGCGATATTTCTTGGGGCGGCGTTGGGGAATGTGGTGCGCGGGGTGCCGCTGGGGGAGACCGGGTTCTTTTTTTTACCGCTGTGGGGTGATTTCGGGGTGAACGGGGAGCTGGGGATTTTGGATTGGTACACGGTGGTGGTGGGGGTGGCGGGGTTCGCGACGCTGATGTTGCATGGGGCTTTGTGGGTGGCGTTCAGGACGGACGGAGAGTTGGCGGCGCGATGCCGCGAGTTGGCGGCGCGGGTGTGGTGGGTGGTTGCATTGCTGGCTGTCGTGATTACGGGCTTGAGTTTTTTCATTCAGCCACAGTTGTGGGTTGGCTTTTCCGCGCGGCCTTGGGGGATTGTGTTTCCGGCGGCGGGGGTGGTGGCGCTGGCGCTGGTGCGGGCGTGGATGGCGAGGGGAACGAGCGCGGCGTTTTTGGCTTCGTGCGGATTTATTGCGGCGATGCTGGCGAGTGCGGCTTTTGGGCTGTATCCATATGTGCTGGTGGCGCGGGGCGAGGCGCGGTGGGGGTTGACGATTTCGAATGCTGCGGCGGCGGGGTATGGGCTGCAGGCGGGGATGTGGTGGTTTGTGCCGGGGATGGTGTTGGTGGTGGGGTATTTTGTTTTTACTTATTGGAGATTTGGCTCACAGATGGACACAGATGGACGCAGATAACGAACGGAAGATTAGTGGGCGGCGGCGGTGTTTAGGGGTTTGGCGTTTTGCTGGTCGTGCATTTGGGTGAGGGCTTCGAGGGCGGCGCGTTCCATTACGGCGCGGGGGGCGGTGTCGCCGGTGAAGATTTCGAATTGGCGGACGGCTTGTTCGATGAACATTTCCAGGCCGTTCACGCATTCGGCGCCTTGGCTTTTGGCTTTGCGGAGGAGAAGAGTTTCGAGCGGGTTGTAGACCATGTCGAAAACTAATTTCGCGGGGATGCGGCCGGGGAAGAAGCATTCGCCGGCGCGGGGGGCCATGCCTAGGGGCGTGGCGTGGACGAGCACGTCGAACATTCTGGTGTCGGCTTGTTCGCGCGTTAAGAGTTCGGCTCCTACGGCGCGGGCTAGCACTCTTACGCGATCGAGGTTGCGGCCGGTGATGGCTAACTTCGCTCCGGCTTCGGCCAGGGCGTAGAGGGCGCCGCGGGCGGCTCCGCCATTGCCTACGATGAGCGCGGTGGATTTTCCCAGGCGCAGGCGTTTGGCTAAGGGAGCGGTGACGCCGTCGGTGTCGGTGTTGGTGCCGCGCCATTTTCCGGATTTGCGCCAAACCGTGTTCACGGCGCCGATGCGGCGCGCCAGGGGTTCGACGACATCTAAATAGCGGATGATTTTTTGCTTGTGGGGAATGGTCACGCTGAAGCCGGAGAGCGGGAGTTTCACGGCCAGGTGGAAGAAATCTTTTAGCTGAACGGGGTGGACCAGGAAGGGGAGATAGACGGCGTCGAGGCGGCGGGCTTGGAAGGCGCGGTTGTGGACGGCGGGGGAGATGGAATGGCGCACGGGGTCGGCGATGACTCCGAAGATTTTGGCGTCGCGGGAGATTTTTTCCACGCGGTAGAGATTGCGAAGCTGGCGGGCGGAGACTTGGCCGGATGCGGTGCCGGTGGCGGTGTTGGGGGCGGCGTAGGTGTAGATGCCGCCGAAGCCGGGGGAGAGAACGCGCGTGGGGAATCCGGTTTCACCCATCGCCAGAAGCACGGTGTCGAGCTTGGGATAGGAGCGGGCGACTTCGAGCACTTTGTAATTGTCGGAGGGCTTCTTGGCGGTGGTGACTACTTTATAGCCGTCGGCGGGGACACGCTGCATGCGGCGCATGATGGCGTCGACGGGCGGGGTGCCTCCGTAGTTGTGATACGACAGCAGGACGTAGGCGTGGGAGCGGAGGGCTTCGAGGTGCGGCCGGCAGTCTTCGGCGCTTTCGATTTCGATGTCGACGGCTTTGGCGCCGGCGGCGATGGCGGCTTCGAGGATAAGCAACTGCTCTTCGATGCTGCCGTTGAAGCGGCCCATGTTCTGGTGGCGGCGGCAGGTGGCCAGGATGGCGCAATCGGCGTGGCGCGCGAGGAAGCGGCGGATGGCGGCGACGCCTTGCTCGGGTTTGGGCAGATAGTCCAGGCGGAATTCGAAGAAGCGTTCGCCGGCTTCGTATTCACTGCGGGCGTGCGCCAGCAGGGTCTCGGGGTCGGTGAAGCCGAGGGCAATGCAGATGCGCGGGAAGGGAGTGCGGGGCGGCATCGAAGTCAAAACAGCATATCACGTGGAGGGGGCAGGATAGCGCGGGGCGCCGGGACACGACAGGCAAGACGCTCGCGTTCGAGGGCAGAAGCACTCCAAGACGCTGCTATCGGGGGGCGGGCGGGTGAGTGGGCTACTCGGATTTTTTCGAGTAGCCCACGGCCCGCGCCGGGATCAGGCCAGGTCGTAGCGATCGAGGTTCATCACCTTGTTCCAGGCCGCCACGAAGTCCTTCACGAAGGCCGGCTGCGAGTCGCTGCACGCATAGACTTCGGCGAGCGCGCGGAGCTGCGAGTTGGAGCCGAAGACAAGGTCGGCGCGGGTGGCGGTCCACTTCACGTTGCCGGTGGCGCGATCGCGCCCTTCATAGACGCCCGCGGTCGAGGAGGGCTCCCACTTGGTCTTCATGTCGAGCAGATTGACGAAGAAATCGTTGGTCAGCGTCTCGGGCCGGCTGGTAAAGACGCCGTGTCGGGACTGCCCGAAGTTGGTATTGAGGGCGCGCATGCCGCCGACGAGAACGGTCATCTCGGGGGCGGTCAGCGTGAGCAAATGCGCGCGATCGACCAGCAGTTCCTCGGCAGGCCGGTGGTCTCCGCTGCGCTGGTAGTTGCGGAACCCGTCGGCGAGCGGCTCGAGTGGGGCGAAGGAGTGAACGTCGGTCTGCTCCTGCGAGGCATCGGTGCGCCCCGGCGAGAAGGGAACCTTCACTTCGTGACCGGCCTTTTTCGCGGCGGCCTCGACGGCCGCGCAGCCGCCCAGAACGATCAGGTCCGCAAGCGAGACTTTCGCTGCCGACGGGCCGCGGGAGGGCGCGCCGTTGAACTCCTTTTGGATCCCTTCGAGAGTCTGCAACACCTTTCCCAGTTGCGCCGGCTGGTTGACTTCCCAATCCTTCTGCGGCGCGAGGCGAATGCGCGAGCCGTTCGCGCCACCGCGCTTGTCGGAGCCGCGGAAGGTTCCCGCCGACGCCCAGGCAGTGGCGACCAAGCTGGAGATGAAGAGTCCGGAGGCGAGAATTTTGGTCTTCAGGGCAGCGATGTCCTGCTCGCCTATTAATGCATGATCCACTGCGGGAACCGGATCCTGCCAGAGCAGCGATTCCTTCGGAACCAGAGGGCCGAGGTAGCGCGTGATGGGCCCCATGTCGCGGTGGGTCAGCTTGTACCAGGCCCGGGCGAAGGCGTCGGCAAATTCCTGCGGATTTTTGAGGAAGCGCCGGGCGATGGGCTCATAGTTCGGGTCCATCCTCAAGGCGAGGTCGGTGGTGAGCGTGAAGGGGGCGTAGCGCTTGGACGGATCGTGGGCATCTGGAACGGTGCCCGCTCCCGCGCCGTTCTTGGGAGTCCACTGCTGGGCGCCGGCGGGGCTCTTGGTGAGTTCCCACTCGAAGCCGAACAAGTTCTCCAGATAGTTGTTGCTCCATTTTGTCGGGGTGGTGGTCCAGGCGCCTTCCAAGCCGCTGCTGATGGTGGCGGCGCCGTGGCCGGCGCCAAACGCGTTTTTCCAGCCGAGGCCTTGGTGCTCGATGGGGGCGCCCTCGGGTTCGGGCCCGATATGCTTGCTCGGTTCGGCAGCGCCGTGGGTTTTTCCAAAGGAGTGGCCGCCGGCGATGAGCGCCACGGTCTCCTCGTCATTCATGGCCATGCGGGCGAAGGTCTCGCGGATGTCACGTGCCGCGGCGAGGGGATCCGGCTTGCCATTGGGCCCTTCGGGATTCACGTAAATCAAGCCCATCTGCACGGCGCCGAGAGGATTGTCGAGTTGACGGTCCCCGCTATAGCGCTGGTCCCCTAGCCAGGTGGTCTCGGGTCCCCAGAAAGCTTCGTCGGGCTCCCAGACGTCGGGGCGCCCGCCGCCGAAACCGAAAGTCTTGAAACCCATCGACTCTAAGGCGACGTTTCCGGCGAGAATCATGAGGTCGGCCCAGGAGATTTTCTTGCCATATTTCTGTTTGATGGGCCAGATTAAGCGGCGAGCCTTATCGAGGCTGACATTGTCGGGCCAACTGTTGAGGGGAGCGAAACGCTGCATGCCGGAGCCTGCGCCGCCGCGGCCGTCGGCAATGCGGTAGGTACCGGCGCTATGCCAAGCCATACGAATGAAGAAACCGCCGTAGTGGCCATAGTCGGCGGGCCACCAATCCTGCGACGCGGTCATCAAGGCATGCAGGTCCTGGATCACGGCATCCAGGTCGAGGGTCTTGAACTCCTTGGCGTAATTAAACTCCTTGTCCATCGGGTCGGACAGGGGGGAGTTCTGGTGCAGGACCTTCAGGTTCAGCTGATTCGGCCACCATTTCGCATTCGCGGGGCCGCCGGCTTGCGTGGGTCTGAAGGGGCACTTGGCTTCGGTTGCCAAGTCTGGCTTCTGATTACCGGGGATAGGCTCCCCTACTGCGTGTTCGAATTGTTTCTCCATATATTCCTTTTCCTTGGAATTAGTTCAAAAATTGCGTAAGCTACAAACCTTTGCGGGCGTTTCCTGGAGGGCGACACCGCATGGCTAGGATACTTTCCGGGAAGCGCGCGGCGAGGCGCACTTCGCGCAGAGTCCGCGAAAAATGAGTTCGCATTCGCGCAGAATCCGTTTCCCGAGGGAGCGCGAGGCGGGCTGGGGCACGCCGAACCACTCCATGTCCTCCACGCTGCCGCAGCGGTCGCAGATGAAGTGATGATGGCGCACGCCTTTGGCGTCGAAGCGCGCGGCGCGGCCCTCGACGGCCACTTCACGCACCAAACCCGCCTGCACCAGGTCGCGCAGATTATTGTAAGTGGTCGCTCTCGAAGAGCGCGGATCGACGCGATTCACGGCCTCGAAAATTTCCGCCGCGCTGGGATGCCGGTTGTGTTCCAGCAAGAACGCCATCACGGCATAGCGCTGCGGAGTGCAGCGCAGCCCGCTGCTTTCCAAGGACCGCTTCAGCGCCTGGGCGTTTATCAAATAATTAGATTATATCTAATATGAAATTTTGTCAAGACTTAACGCGATGGCTCGCGCGCGCGCCAGCGGATGAGCTGGGATGTGAGTGGCCGGGCGGTGAAGGGCGGCCCGGACTAGGGGCGCGTTTCTTCTCCGCTGGAGGTTCTTTTCCCCTCACTTCGAGGTTCCAGCGGCTGGAGAGATTGGTTCTGTCGCGGGGAGGGTTTTCCGAAAGGATGCGGTGGTTTCTTCGCATCCAAGTGGTTCTTGGGCGGTTTTTTTCGCTTACCCTTGTTGTCGCGAAGCATTGGGATAAATTCCGGCTCCCCGGGGCCCTATGACAACAGTGTGGGGCGGAAGCGATGAAAAAGGCATGAAAGCCTGCCGGGATGTTGGACCGGAGACGCCTCTTTAAAAAGCAGTAGAATGATTGCAAATGCGCATGGCTGTTGGAGTCGTGATGTACTGGCTTTGCGGGCCGCTTTCGGCGCAGTGGCTGCATTATCCGACGGCGGGGATGCCGCGGCTGGCGGACGGCAAGCCGAACCTCACGGCGCCGGCGCCGCGCGCGGCGGATGGCAAACCGGATCTTTCCGGAATCTGGGGATTGGCTTGTCCGGTGGCGAACGCGGTGAATGGAACTATCCGGGGCGCGAACGTTTATTGCGCCACAGAGGTTTCCGTGCCGCCGGAGTTTGCCAACTTCGGCAATTCCATTGAAGGTGGTCTACCGTATCGGCCATGGGCGGCGGAGGTGGTGCGGAAGACGCGGCTGGCGGCGCGTCCCAACGATCCTTTGAGCCGGTGCTTTCCGCCGGGCATGGTGCGGCTGGAAACATTTCCTCTGTTCCGCAAGGTGATTCAAATTCCGGGGCTGCTGCTGATCCTGAGCGAGCATAACGCGAGCTACCGGCAGATTTTCACGGATGGGCGGGCGCTGCCTGCCGATCCGAATCCGTCGTGGAACGGGTACTCTACGGCGCGATGGGACGGCGACACGCTGGTGGTGCGGACCGAGGGATTTCGCGATGGGCTGTGGCTGGATACCGGAGGGAGTCCGCTGACCGACGCCGCGAAGGTGACGGAGAAATTCCGGCGCTTCAACTACGGGACGATGGAGATCGAGCTGACTGTCGACGATGCGAAGGCTTACACCAAGCCGTGGAGTATTTAAAGTTACGCAGATCCTGGCGCCGGATACGGAACTGCTGGATTATATTTGCCTGGAAAACGAACAGGACGTGAAGCATCTGCCCACGCAGCTTCCGTAAGAGGGAATTTTCCTCAGGCGCGTTGGCAAGGGGCAGGCAGAGTTGCTGTCGTGAGGTTTCAGGAATACCGCTCGAAAGCGCCTGGAAGCTCCCAGAGCGTTCGTGACCGCGCACCGTTGAAAGCGAATCTGTGTTCTCGCTTGGCACCCCACCGCCATTGAGGCCAAATCACGTTGATCTTAATGATGGGATCGACTCTCAGTAGAAGGGCTGCATGACATCGGGAGGCAATGGTTCCCGATGAATCTCTCGCCAGCGGTTATTCTCGAAAACGAAGTAGTACGTTCCGCAAACGGCTACGTTGTCCGCGCAAATGTCCGGCATGATGAAGAGTCTGCTTGCGAGCCGGAACTGTGGCGGCATCGAAAACCGGGTGGGATACGAAAAGTAAGAACTCCGTGAGCCAGCGAAGGGCGGCTGGAAAATGCGTCCCGTCTTGGCATCTACAATTGCCATCTCACCGCAATCCGTGCCACACCCCCACTCCACAATCGTGTAGTGTCCCGCAAAGTTCGGCCCCGGACCCGCCGCCGGATCGCCCGTCTCTCCGTCCCGGACACGTTCTCCGCTTCTGACGCCGTTGCGAATTGCTGTTCGGAATCTTCGCTCTTCAGCCTTGGTGAATTTCGGTGCAACAGCCTTTTTCTCAAAAGCACTTTGAACCCGGTATTCATCGAATCGTGGCAGATGGCTAAGTATGACCGCACTCTGAAGGGATGGCATATCCGCCCCTGAAGTTGTCCAGGTCACCAGATCGAAGTGGTTGGCTTTCCAGTTGAAGTAGTACGTCCCGCAGTTCTGGCCCATGTGTTGGCAGGCGCGTTCGAGGATAAGCAAACTACTATCCATTCGAAATCCAACATTCCTATCACTCGTGGGGTCCATCGTCATGCTGTATTTCGTATCGTTCCCGGATAGCGGCGGATAGTAGACAGTGGCGGTCCTGACATCAAGGATTGCCGCCGCCAAACATTTTGAGCCACACTCCCAACGAATTAGCGCATACGTTCCAGCGAAGTTCGGCTTCGGCAGCAAAAGGTTTGTTCGCACTTCTTTTCCCGATCCGGCAACAGGATAATCTTCAAAACGGGGGATCGGTCCACCCGAACCTTGCGCCCCTGCTGAAATTGCCAGAGCACAAGCCAGCGAGACAGCCAGCGAAACGTTCACGTCTTTAGCATAAACTGATGCAGCGGCCCGAAATTGCGATGAGATCGGCCGCACCAAAAAGCATAGTGAAAAGATTGACTAAGTGACATTGAAACGGCACGTTCGTGCGGAAATCAAAACCTCGCCTTCCTCGAAGGCGTAGCGGGCACCGGCCTTGCCACGGGAGCGGGTCCAGTGGCTGACGCTGCAAGCGATCTTGGCTTGACGAACTCCCTCGCGAAGGCGCTTGGTGAAGACGGGGGCTTTGCTTCCCGCGACATGTATGTATGCGGGTTACGGTTTCGCTCTAGATTTTAGCCGTGGAGGGATTTTCGCAGGGCGGCCAGATGGCGGGGGCGCCTTGCTACAATTGCAAGCGGAGATTCAAAAGAAAACCCATGATTACTCTCATCGATACGACGAGCCGGGCCAACACGCCGATCCCGGAAGGGACGATGCGGCCGATTCTTACGCAGTCCCACGATAAGACCAGAGTGGAAGTGATCGAGTACGAAGTGGCGGCGGGGAAGACGCACCGGGTTGCGCCCAGCGAGCGGACGCAGGTGATTTACATATTGCAGGGCAGGGGCGCGGAAGTGAGTTTCACGAAGGCGGGCAAGTCCAGCGCTCATACGGGGCAAAGAGGCAGTGGAGTGTATCTGGAACCGGGCGAGGAAGCGGCGATCAAGGCGGCGGCCACTCCCTTGGTCTTGCTGCTGGTGACGGTTCCGAAGCACACGGGCAAAGCGGTTGACGCCGCGCCTGCGGGTTATTTCTTTGAAGAGGCGAAGCTGCAGTCGCTAGTGGACGAGAAACGTATCCGGCAGCGGACGTTTTGGGTGAACAAAGAGACGGGGCTTTCCGGGTCGTGGGATCTGCAACTCGGGCGCATGCTGTATGGACCGAAGGGGCATTCGCCGCGGCACGTGCACAACGCTTCGAAGAACAGTTCGGTCAAGCCGGAACATTTTTATCTGATCGAGACGGGCACGGGCGAGGTGAAGTACGACGGCGGCAGCATACCGGTGGGTCCGGGAAGCTTGGTGCTGATTCCGGAGGGGGAATGGCATCAGTTGCTGGCTTCGGAATCGGGGTTCGACTATATCGAATTCCAGGCGCCGTTCGATTTCGCGACTACGATTGATCACGATCCGCTGGGGAAGAACTGGTACATCCAGGGGACCGATGACGGGACGGGGAACCCGAAGCTTTGGGTGCAGAGCTAGAAGAATTCGCTTAAAAAAAGGTTGTAATTCTCGGCGTTGCGGGCGGCGTCGGCGGGGCGATGAAGGGCGAGCTGCTGGCACTGGGCGGGGTTGTATACGATGTCGGTGGTGCTGCCGATTTTGTGCGTGAGCTCATGGTACATGGTCTCGCTCAGGTAGGTGAGATCGTGGCTGGCATGGGTTTTCCAAACCACCAGGATGCGCATGCCCGTGCCGACGTGATGCACGAATTCTCCCGATCTCACCAAGAAAACGTAGGCGCACAGGTCCTGGGTATTGACGTTGACGCCGGGGCGGTCGAGTTTCGCGAAGGTGATGGGGCGGCCGTTGATGGCTGCGTCGACCTGGTTCACGATGGTGGCGACTTTCATGACCTGGGTGGCGCCGGAGGCTTCAAACCATTTGCGGTAGGCCTTGAGATCGCCGCCGAGAAGAGCGGTCTTGGCGCGGCTGGAGGCGGTCCGCATGCGGTTGAAAGCTTCCATCATGTAGATTTTTTCTGGGTTGGAAAATCCGTCGAAATTAATCAAGTGGGGGGCCTCGTGGTTTGTTTCATCGTAACACCCGTCGACGTGTGGGGATGTGGCCAGAGGTAGCGATCGATCAGGATTCTTCTGTGCGATAAAGAGTCAAATCCTTCGCGTGGATGGCTTTGGACTCGGACAACTTGTAGTGTCGTTCGCGGAGGATGACGACCTCGTCGCCATCGAACGTCGTTTCGAAGAGGGCAATCGTATCGTCCGCGAGGAATTGGGCCGAAACCGCCCGCGCAATACAGTCGCAATATTTCTTTTCGGACTGACAGAATGTCAAGTCCTGAATCGTTTGGATCGCTCCGAGTAAGTCCGTTCCGCCCTTCGCTTGAACGGGTACGATGTATTGCGCGCCTCTACTATCAAGACCGACGGCCGGATGTGGGTGAGCTTATTCAGACGGAAACGATAGCGAGCATCGCCATCGCCAAGAATGAGCCACCCTCTATCAAATGGCTGCGTCGCCAAGATCGATTTCGGCAGATTTTTGCGATACCGAAAAGTGTATATTATGTCACCCAAGTTCTTTGGGACATCGATCGATAGTTCTTGACAGACTTGGATCAACTCATCGCGTTCAAAACTGAACTCGGTTTTGCCTTTCTTCCAATAACGCTGAAAGACGGCTTCGATTATTCTGGCGTAGCGCGACACCTTCCGGGCAATGTCCGCGCCGTTCTCGACTTCGCCCGCATTTACCCTCGCCTTATCAGTCTTGGCCATTCAACGCCCCTCAGGCCCGCTAACCGCGGATCGCTCTGAGGATTCCTCGAGCTTCCTCAATTTCATGTTGCTTACGCTTTTTCGCGCCGCTCTTGCGGTCTCGCCTTCCGCTTGGCGCTCGCACCCCGAAATACTCCGCAGCTTCGGACATTTCCATATATAGGAGCGCTGAATCGCCGAGCGACTGGGGGGCATCGGGACGCCCCGCTCGAACTCCCAGAGACTTCACAATTTCATCGGCGATCGCTCGTGCGAGAGGCGGCGGAACAGAATTTCCAATCTGCCGCGCGCCGTGCCATTTCGTGGCGTGAAGTCGAAACCAATCTGGGAATCCGTGAAGACGGGCCATCTCGCGGACCGTGATGCAACGCGAATGGACATAATGAATTGGGCGTGGACTTGTAAACGCGCCGCGCGCGCCATCCGTTCCGGCACGCAGTGTGTTAGAGAGGCCGTCTGCCGCAAGCCTGAAAAAACGACTGATAGGTTCGACCTCTCCCGGTTGCGTCTCCGCGAATCTGCGTCGCGATATTTCTGTGTAAGTCGTTCTGGCACTAGACGTAAGCATCGCGGGGTCCCAACGCCGCGAATAGCCGTAATGCCAAGCGTTGTCACTCCGGCAGCGAAGTTCTTCCGCATAATCGCTCGCTTTGCCAAAGCTAGTCGTGCGCACAATATCGCTTTCAATGAGAGTCGCGAAGCGGTCGGCGTCGGGTAGATCGCCAATCGCATCGCGGCATGTTGGGCCGACTGGAAGGCCCGGAATATGTTTCCGGATATCCGCAGGATTCGTGCGCGGTACCGGATAGTTTGGGAGGGGGGTGCCTTTTTTAGCGCCCATAAGAATCAGGCGCTCCCGGTGCTGTGGCACGCCATAGTGTGCCGCGTTCAAAACGTGCCAAGGCATGCGGACGTCGTATCCTGCGTCGTTGAAGGCAACCACGAGTTCACGCAGAAATTCTTTGTGTCTGCCTATCGTAAGCCCCTTGACGTTTTCAAACACAAACGTCCGCGCGTCAAGTTCTGCGACGATCCGCACAAATTCAAGCACGAGGCTGTTCCGCGGATCTTCGAGGGCTCTGTGTCCGATCAAGGAAAAGCCCTGACACGGCGGCCCGCCGAACACGCAGTCCACTGCACGGCCACCAATACCGGCAGCTTTCCGAATGTCGTCCACGTTCAAGCCGACGACGGAACGGGGAACGATCGCGCAATTCGGAAAATTGAACTCATGGGCAGCACAGTGGACGGGATCTATCTCAACAGCGGCGCGGACATCGAAGCCGGATTGCTCGAACCCTAGACTGAGTCCGCCAGCGCCCGCGAAGAGGTCGATTCCTATAGGACGCATATGTTCTGTAAACAGATAGGTTAGCGGATTCTACCTACCTGTTGCTCTTGGCACAGCTTCGAGGAAAGCTGACAGCCTTGATTGGAGAGCCTCAGTGTGGATTGTTTGGCACTGCCAAACAGTGAGAACCGACCATCCCAAAATTCTGAGTTCGCGCACCTGTGCCCCGTCGCGTGTCTTATTCGTTTTTAGTTTTGGCTTCCAGTAGTCTAGGCGGGATTTCGGGGCCCGGCCCTTACGGCACCTGTGACCGTGCCAAAAGCAGCCATGGACAAAGATAGCTTTCTTCCTTGCAGGAAACACTATATCCGGCCGACCTGGAAGATTTTTTGCGTTCACTCGGTATCGATAGCCGAGTCTGAACAGGAGACGCCGAACTCTTAGTTCCGGTCCGGTGTCACGTGTCTTGACGGATTGCATAATCCGGCGACGCTGTTCGGGGGTGCGCGTGTCTGCCATTGCATTCGTCCTTGGATCATCATCGCGCACCCTAGATTTAGCTTTGCGACAAGCCGGGCGACCAGGAGGCCGAACGCCGGGCCTGGACGCCCGCCCACGAAGTATCGACGAATGGTCTTGTGTTATCCTGTTGGGTGAAACAAAACGATTAAGGATAGACGAGGAGTATCGATTCATCGAATGGCACTGGCTGGCGAAGCAAAAACTAACGTAATTTCGAAGTTCCGGGTCCATAAGACGGATACCGGGTCGCCAGAGGTGCAGGTAGCGATCCTCAGCCGGCGTATTTTGGAGTTAACCGAGCATTTCAAGTCGCACAAAAAAGATCATCATTCGCGCAGGGGTCTGCTGCAGATGGTGGCTCGGCGCCGGCGGTTATTGGATTACCTGCGCAGCCGTAGCCCGGAACGCTATAAGACTCTGATTACGAGTCTGGGCATCCGCCGCTAACGGCGTAGAACATTCGCGAAGCGATTCTCGAGAGCCCGGCATGTGGCCGGCCACCCCCGGAGAAACCCTCCAGTCTCCTCTTAGTCAAAGCAGGCCGACGGACACGCTGATGCGCAGTCCGGGCTGGTCTTGATTAAAGGACGTTTTCAAACATGTTGCATTCCGTTGAAGTGGACCTCGGCAGCGGCCGGGTTCTGACGATTGAATCCGGAAAGATGGCCAAGCAGGCCAATGGATCGGTGATTATCCGTTCCGGAGAATCGGTGGTCCTGGTGACCGCCTGTACGGCGCCTGAGCCGAAACCGAACGCTAACTTTTTCCCGCTGACTGTCGACTACCGCGAGTACACTTACTCGGCGGGGCGGTTCCCGGGTGGATTTATCAAACGCGAAGGGCGGCCGACGGAGAAAGAGATTCTCACCAGCCGTCTGATTGACCGGCCGATCCGGCCGCTGTTCCCGGAAGGGTATTCGCACGAGACGCAGGTGATCGGGATGGTGTTGTCGGCCGATCCGGTGCGCGATCCTTCGACGCTGGCTATCGTAGGCGCGGGCGCCTCGCTGGCGATTTCCGATATTCCGTTTCATCATGTGCTGGCGGCGGTGCGCGTGGGCATGGTGAATGGGGCGCTGGTGGCGAATCCTACTTACGAGGAGACCAAGGCGTCGCGCGTCAACATTGTGGTGGCGGGCACGGACGAAGGCATCGTGATGGTGGAATCCGGCGCGCAGCAGGTGAGCGAAGCCGACGTGCTGGCGGCGATCGAGTTCGGGCATGACTGCTGCAAGAAGATTGCGGCGGGGATTCGCGAGCTGGTGAAGAAGTGCGGCAAGGCGAAGAAAGCGTATGCGGCGCCGGAAGTGAATAAGGCGCTGTACGATTCGATTGCGGCTGCGGTTCAGGTCGAGCTGAAAGACGCGATGAACACCGAGAAGTACGAGAAGCTGGAAAGCTACTCGCGCATTGACGCGTCGAAGAAAAAGGCCATCGAGGCGCTGCCGGAAGAGCAGAAGGTTGAGGGCAAGAAGCTGTTTGACGCCCTCAAAGAGCGCATTTTCCGCGATGAGATGCTGAAGGCCAAGCGGCGTCCGGATGGGCGCAAGTTCGATCAGGTTCGCAAGATCGAATGCGAAGTGGGCGTGCTGCCGCGGACTCATGGATCGTCATTGTTCACGCGCGGCGAGACGCAGGCGCTGGTTACGGCAACGCTCGGGACCAAAGACGACGAGCAGCGGATTGAGCTGCTGGATGCGTCGGAATCGTCGAAGCGCTTCATGCTGCATTACAATTTCCCGCCCTTCAGCGTGGGCGAAGTGGGCTTCATGCGCGGCGCGGGGCGGCGTGAAATCGGGCACGGGGCGTTGGCGGAACGCGCTATCGCGGCCGTGGTTCCCGATGACGCGGCGTTCCCTTACACGATGCGTATCGTGAGCGACATTCTGGAATCGAACGGGTCGAGCTCGATGGCTTCGGTGTGCGGCGCGACGTTGTCGCTGATGGACGCGGGCGTGCCGATTATTGCTCCGGTGGCGGGCATTGCGATGGGGCTGGTGATGGAGGGCAAGGATTACGCCGTGCTCACCGACATCGCGGGCGCCGAAGATCATTACGGCGATATGGATTTCAAAGTCGCCGGCACCAAAGAAGGCATCACGGCGCTGCAGATGGACATCAAGGTGCCCAATGTCACGCACGCGATCCTGAAAGAGGCGCTGGAACAAGCGCGCAAAGCCCGGCTGCATATTCTGGAGATCATGGTGAAGACCATCGAGAAGCCGCGCGACACCATGTCGCCGTATGCGCCGCGCATTTTCACGATGAAGATTCCGACCGATAAGATTCGCGAGCTGATCGGACCCGGCGGCAAGATGATCCGCAGCATTGTGGAACAGACGGGCTGCAAGATCGACGTCGAGGACGATGGCAGCGTGAAGATTTTCTCGTCGGACGGCACGGCGGCGGACCGCTGTATCCAGATGATCACCGACATTTGCGCGGTGGCTGAAGTGGGCAAGACGTACCTGGGCAAGGTGGTGCGGATCGTCGATTTCGGCGCGTTCGTGGAAATTTTCCCGGGCACCGACGGGCTGCTGCATATTTCCGAGATTGCCGAGAACCGCATCAAGGAAGTGCGCGATGAGTTGAACGAGGGCGATCAGATTCTGGTGAAGGTGCTGGGGCTCGAGGGCAACAAAATCAAGTTGAGCCGCCGGGCGATCTTGAAGGAGCAGCGGGAGAAGTTGAAGTCCGAAGCGAAAGCGTAGATCGCAGGAGCTTTTATGGATTGGGCGGGAGCTGGTGATACCAGTTCCCGCCCTTTCTGTTAGTGATAGTCGCTGCGTTCGGCATCGCGTTCAACTTGACGAACGATTACCGAGGTAAGTCCGTTCCATTCCGGCGGGAGGCGCACTGACAAGAACACTAGATCATGCCTTTGCCCGACAAGCATCGCTACACCTTCTATCGCGCTGCTGTTTTTCTCTAATGAGCGTGTTCCCAATCCTTCGGAATAAGGCGGTGTTTTGTACTCGACCCACTCTTTGCTCTTGTAAATCAGAAGATCTTTGGGATAGGGTCCAAAGGTGAACGAGGTCGCCAGATATTCCTTCGCGAGGGCGTCAGCGAAATCCCTATAAGCCGGAAACACTCGCGCCATGATTTCAGCAACTTCATAGCCTCCCGACCCATCGCCATTAGTGTGGGAGATGACGATGGCGGGTCCGGACGAATGCAGATTAGCCGTGTCGGTTGGCCGAGGACCTACAAATAGGACTGACCCACTGGAGCCATAGAGACCAAAGCAATGCCAACCGCGCGGGGCAAGAACACCAGATCCCGGCCCGGTCGAATAATAGGCGAGCGCTTGGGCTGCTTTTGGGGATATGGGGACAGCCACACGCGTGCCGATTGGCGCCTCCATCGGTCCGATCTGGCCGTCAGACTTGCAACCTACGAATGGAACAGAAACCGCTTTCTCTTGTCCGAGGAGCGCGGCCTGAGTAGATAGAACCAAAATCATTCCAGCCAAAGTCCGCGCCAAATCGCATCTCACGACCGAAGTGTACTACAGGCATTCCAAGAACTGGCGGGCATTCACGATTTTGGTGAGGCCGTGGGGTGATGGGAAGTCTTTTAGGTTGCCGGTGACCAGAAAGTCGGCACGAGCGGCGTGGGCGCACTCATAGAAGCGATTGTCGGATTCGTCTGGCGATTTGGCGAGCTTGATGTCCGGGACAAAGAACGGGCCGGCTTTTGCTAGCAGCAAGTAATACTGGACGGGTGCGGCGGGTAGGCGGAGTTTAGTTACCAGAACACGCTGATACTCGTTGAGTATCGGCTCGGAAGTACACCAGGCGAGTTTATTGTCTGCGATGAGATCCAGCACGGCGGCTTCCCATCCGCCTGGTTTCAAGATGCCAGAAACCAGGACGTTGGTATCGATCACCACCTTGATCATTATTGGCTGGTGCGTTTGAGGGGGCGTTTCTCCGTTCGCATTTCGTCGCGGGTATTGGAAATCATTTTATCGATGCCGCGCTTGGTCATCCGGCCCAGACCTTTGGCGCGGGCTTCGGCGCGTAGGAGCGTCAAGACTTCCGACATGGCGGGGGAAGCGGAAGCCTGCGCTTGATCGTAACGGCGCAGGGCTTCTCGCATGAGCTCACTCATGGTGCGGCTTTCCTTCTTGGCCAGGCGTTCGGCTTTACGGGCAAGGTCCGGCGGCATTGTGATCGAATACACCTTGGTGGTGCGCATATGATCCTAGATTGTCATACTTCGTATGACTGAGCAATGACGTAGAGCGCGAGTTCCGTTCCCGCCCTTTTTGCCAGTTGCGGCAAAAGCCTAATGCACCGGTTCGCCCAAGCCGTTGAGGGATGCCTTGGCAAACCACTTGCGGGCTTCCTCGGCATCCTTTAGCACGCCCAGGCCCTGCTCATACATTGTGCCCAAATTGTACATGGCGGCTTGATTCCCGAGGTCGGCGGAGCGGCGATACCAAAGCGCGGCCTCCACGTAATCGACGGCGACGCCTTGCCCGTTCCGATACAGAGCGCCGATGCTGTTCATGGCCTTATCGTTAAAATTAGCGGCCGCTTTGAGGAACCAGGTCATGGCTTCCGCAAAGTCCACCGTTTCCCCCACCCCGTCGCGGTACATCGCGCCGATGTTGAACATGGCCTGGCTATTGCCGGCGGACGCGGCGTCATTAAACCAGCGCATGGCCAGATCGTAGCGTTGCGGCGCGCCCGTACCCCGGTAGTACAAAATGCCGATGTTACACATGGCTTGGCCATCGCCGGCAGCAGCCGCTTTGCGGAGCCAGGTCATTGCTTCCTGGTAATCCACGGAGGCGCCCTGGCCTTCGCTATACATCACGCCCAGATACTCAAACGCTTCCGCTACGCCGGCGGCCGCCGCCTCTTGAAACGCGAGCATGGCGGTGGGATACCTTTTGGCTTCGTAGAGGTCGACGGCCCGTTGAAAGACGGTCTTCCGGTCCGCAGGCGGCGGCACTGGGCTCGGCTGCGGGGTCTGCCCCAAGCACGAGAGGCACGCCAAAAATGAAATGGGCCCGTATTTCCTCATACCATTCAGAGGACGCACCGGCGGTGCCGGCGGTTCCTTCTCTACTTTATAACGGAGCGCGCAGCAGCTGGACCTGGCAGGTGCGCATCGGCACTTTAGTCTGAGGCGATCAGATTGCGCTTACAATTTCCACGCGGTCTAGAAATGCGGCCAGCGACAGAATCTGGCGGCGGATCTCATCCTCATTGGCGGTGGTAGCGGCCAAGGCGACGGCAGCTCCCGTGCGCGTGATCTCGGGAAAGCCATAGCCATCGCCCGATCCCTCGAACTGGCGCCCCAGGCGGCGCGCAATCTTGCAGTCGTTGCGATCGAGGCCCGCCAGAATTTCGCCCATCTCGCGGCGGACGCCGGCCAGATAGCCGGGCACCAACCCCCCCACGTCTTCCGGCGGAGTAACCCTGATACTGCCGTGGACATGACGGGAGATTGCCTCCAGCAGAGTCACCCTTTTGATCGGTTTCGTAAGATGCTCGTTACAACCGGCCTCCAGACTCATGCCCACTCCGTCTCCGGCGGCGTGGGCCGTGAGCGCCAGAATGGGCGTGGGACGCGCGCCCGTTGTGGCTTCCCAGTGACGGATGGCGCGGGTTGCTTCGAGTCCGTCCATCACCGGCATTTGCAAATCCATGAGCACTAAATCCGGCTGTGCAGCCATCACTTTCTCCACCGCAATCTTGCCATTCTCGGCAACGTCCAATTCGAAGCCGGAGTTCTTCAGATATGCTCGGATCAATACGATGTTGTATTCGGAATCTTCGGCGATTAAGATGCGGTAGCCGGGGTGTCGTTCAGCGGGGTGTCGTTCAGCGGGGTGTCGTTCAGCGGGATCTGTTGTCAGTTTCACGATGGAGCCGGAATCGTCCGCGGCCGGCGCTGTTCCCTGTTCGCGAACCTCAAACGGCGCCGACAGGAAAAATACGCTTCCCTGGCCTAATTCGCTGCTGCAATCTAACCGTCCTCCCATCAACTCGACCAGGCCCTTGCAGATGGCTAACCCTAGGCCCGTTCCGCCGTACTTGCGGGTGGTGGACGAGTCGGCTTGGGTAAAGCGCTCGAAAATCATTTTGATTTTATCGGCGGCGATTCCGATGCCGGTATCGATGACCGCAAAGCGCAGCCAGTCCAACGCTTCCGTCTCGCCCGCCGGCGGCGCTTCCGTCTCGCCCGCCGGCGGCGGTTCCCTCTCGACGCGCAAGGTCACGGAGCCTTGGGTAGTGAATTTCAGCGCGTTTCCAATCAGATTGACGAGAATTTGCCGCAAGCGATTGGGATCGCCCACCAGGTTCGAGGGAACATCCGGCAGAACCTCCAAGGTCAGAAGCAAGCCCTGGTCGCTGGCTCGCGAAACCATCATTTCAATGACCCTTTCGAGAAGCACCCGCAGATCGAAGGCGATGGCTTCGAGTTCGACGTGGCCGGATTCCACCTTGGAAAGGTCCAGAAGGTTGTTGATCAACTCCAGGAGATTCGCGCCGGCTTTTTGAAAGACCCGAACGTAGTCGCGCTGCTCCGCGCGCAAGGGGCTCTCGGAGAGCATGTCGGCCATACCCAGAATGGCGTTCATGGGCGTCCGCATCTCATGACTCATGGTCGTCAGAAATTCGCTTTTAGCGCGATTCGCCGATTCGGCCGAGGCCTTGGCGCGCTGCAAATCCGCTTCCGCGCGCTGGCGTATGATCACTTGGCCCAATTGCGAGCCAATGTGCTCCAGCATGTTCAACAGTTCCTCGTCGGGCGGCACCGTGTAGAGCGAAAAAAACTCTAGAATCCCGATGATTTGTTCGTCCACCACGATGGGGAAGCCAAAGCCCGAGTGCAGTCCTGCCTCAACCGCGGCGCGAGTTCTCTCCGATAGGGGAGTTTCGTCCGCTAAATTGACAATCCACTGGGGCTTGCCGGAAGACAGAATGCGACCGGGCAGCCCCCTTCCAGGAGCGGCGGCGGTGTTATCGGTGACTTTGCGGAAGGCCGCAAACCGCGCGTCGTCCTGCAGGTGCCAAAGCGCCGTGGAGGCCATCTGCCCGGGCGCGCGGTTGGCCAGCAGGTACACATGGCAGACCGGCCACCCCATGTAAGTGCAGATCAAGCCGAGGCAGGTCTTGGCGGTGTGTTCTATGCTCGAAGACCGGTTCGCCGCCATGGTCACCGATTGCAATAATTGCGCCAATGAAATTTCCCTGCGGCGCGCCTCTTCCGCCAGCAGACGTTTGCTGATGTCGCGCACGAAAGCGTTATAGATAACGGTGCCGCCGGAGCGTAGCAGCCAAACCGTGGCTTCGACGGGGAACTCGTGGCCATCGCGGTGTAGGACAAGAAGGTCGATGGGACGGTTCAACTGGGATCCTTCGGTAGTCGTCAGGAACTGTTCCACGCCATTCGGGTGGGCTGCGCGATAGGCCGGCGCCACCACTGTGTCCCACAAAGTGCGCCCGATCGCTTCGCTCGCGGTCCATCCGAAAGTCAACTCGGCTTGGGGATTCCAGGCAGTAATGGTGCCGTCCGCATCCATACCGATAAACGCTTCCGAGGCGGTCTCGATAATCATGCGGTTGCGCTCGCTTTGTTCCCGCAGCAGTTGCTCGCTAGTTTTAAGAGCGGTTATATCCCGGGAAATGCCGGCGATCCCGCAAACTTGTCCGCCTCGGTCGAACATGGGAACTTTCGTCGTCGACATCCAGCACACCCCGTCCTGGGGTTTTTTGAAGCGTTCGATTCGATCCACTTGGGGGCGGCCGCTGCGCAGGATCTCCAGCTCCTCCTCGCGCCAACGCAGTGCATCGGCAGGTTCGAAGTAGTCCAGGTCGCTTTTCCCCACGCATTCCGCCGCATCCTGGACTTCAAAGGACCGCGCTTGGGCACGATTCACCCGCGTGAAGCGGGAATCGCAATCCTTAAAGAAGATCAAGTCGGGGCTGTTCTCCATGAGGGCCCGCAGTAACCCGCGCCCCTGCTCGACTTCCTGGATCAGCTTGAAATGAACCGCGGCGGCGCCTACCTGGGCTTTCAGCTCTTGCGCATCCCAGGGCTTAGCTATGTAGGAGAAAATTTGCCCGCTAGTCACCGCTTTGGCAAGAGCCGTGATGTCGGCGTAGCCGGACATCATGACGCGAGTAGCGCTCGACACCTCGCGGGCCCGCCGCAGAAACTCATGCCCGCTGGTGCCCGGCATGCGCTCATCGCAGAGGATCACCGCAATATCGCGTCCCCGCACCTCCCGTAAAGCCGTTTCGACATCACTGGTTGTGAATACCTCGTACTCGTCTTCAAAGAGACGCTCCAGAGACTTGAGGATAAGAATTTCATCGTCCAGAACCAGTAGCTTTTCCATTATGTTCGTCCCGGCAATCCGAGATCGCGCGGGATCTTGACGATGAACTCCGTCCCGGCGCCCTCTTCGCTGCGCATATCGATCGAGCCCCTGTGGTCTTCGACGATGCCATAGGAGATCGCCAATCCTAGCCCGGTGCCTTGGCCGACCGGCTTCGTGGTAAAGAACGGGTGGAAGATCTTGCTGCGAATATTCTCGGGGATACCGCTCCCCGTATCGCGGACCGAGATCAGGAAGACCTCGGCGGTGTGGCTGGTAGTGATCACGATCTTTCCTTTCCCGGGGATGGCATCGGCGGAGTTCGAAATCAGGTTCATCAGAACCTGATTCAGCCGCCCCGCGTAGGCATACAACATCCGTTCGGCACCGTAATGTTTTTCTACTTCAATGCGGGGGGCCATGCGGTGCCTTAACAGCAGCAGCACCGAGTCGATCGTATGAACCACGTCCACGGCCTCGCACTCGCCTTCATCGAGCCGCGAAAAAGTCCGCAGGCTCAGCACCAGTTCCTTCATGCGGTTCAGACCTTCCCGCATCTCCTCCAGGCAGGTTCTGGTTTTTCTTAATTTCTTCAGGAGGGCCCCGCTCAGGTGCGGCTCTATTTCCGGCAGCAAGGTAGCCATGCCGCTCTCCACCATGAATAGGTTGTTCGCCAGAGAAGCCAGAGGATTATTGATCTCATGAGCCATTCCTGCCACCAGCTTTCCCAGGGACGCCATTTTTTCGTTGTGGAGCAACTGTGCCTGGGTTTCGTTGAGCTTGCGGTTGGCTTCCTGCAGATCCTGGCGTGCCTGCGCCAGCTTTTCGGCCATCGCGGGGCGTGCCTCGCCGGCCTCGATGCACCGATTCGTATCCGCTTGGCTGGGTGTGCCTGGGAGCAAGTTCTGCGTGCGTTCCTGCGCGGTGCCCATCGTATATACAGATCGGCCATGGCTTTCAAATGTGCTAAGTCAATTGGCATGGCTCAAAGCGGTGCAGCGCGCTACGGGGGACTAGTGTAACGAACGTAGCCCTGTAACGAACGTGGCCCGTGCTGCCAGACACTTTCATGAATTACACTAATTGACATGCGCAAACCTAAGTTCCTGCTTTCGCTCCTCGTCTGCCTTGCCGCCGTGTTTCTGGCTGCGCCGATTCAGCCTCAGACCAAGACGGATACGGCCAAGACGGATACGACCAAGAAAGCCGCGGCCGCGCCCGCGCCGGCCGCCGCCAAGTCCGGCGCGTTGCTGGACCTGAACAGCGCCTCCCTTGCGGCTCTCAAGGCGTTGCCCGGCATCGGCGACGCGTACTCGAAAAAGATCGTGGACGGCCGCCCGTACGCGCGCAAGGACCAACTGGTTTCGAAGAACATCATTCCCCAGGCGACCTACGACAAGATAAAAGATATGGTGATCGCCAAACAGTCCACCGCCAAGAAGTGACCGCAGCTCCATTCCTTTGCTACCGTCAAAGTAATGCTAAAACCCACCATCTTCCGCGAATATGACATTCGCGGCGTTGCTGAAACGGAACTACTGAGTGCGGACGTGGCCGATCTTGGCCGCGGGTTAGGCACCTACCTGCTGCGCCACAGCGGTCCCCGCATCAGCCTGGGCCGCGATTGCCGGCTCAGTTCCCCGCGACTGCACGGCGCCTTGCTCGAAGGGTTGCTATCGACAGGCTGCGAGGTCACCGATATCGGCGTGATCCCCACCCCGCTGCTGTATTTTTCCTCCGTGCACCTCGAAACCGACGGCGCCGTCATGATCACCGGCAGCCACAATCCCAGCGAGTTTAACGGATTCAAAACCGTGTGCGGCTCCAGTTCTTTGCATGGCGACGCCATTCAGGACGTTCGCCGCTTGATCGACGCTCGCGACTTCGCCGCCGGTCACGGCACGCAGCGCTCGCTGGATGTGATTCCCGCCTATCTGGACGAAATCTCGCCGCAATTCCACTTCACGCGCCGCATCAAAGTGGTGCTGGATGCGGGCAACGGCACCGCTGGTCCCGTGGTCCATCAGCTTTTGAAGCGCCTGAATGTGGAAACGGTCGAGCTATTTTACGAGATGGACGGCCATTTCCCCAATCACCATCCCGATCCCACGGTTCCCGCCAACCTGAAAGACTTGCGCGAAGCCGTTCACGCGCACAAGGCGGATCTGGGTATTGCCTTTGACGGGGATTCGGACCGCATTGGAGCCGTGGATGAGAACGGCGAAGTGATCTACGGCGATCTACTGCTATTGATCTACGGCCGCGAGATCCTGACGCGCAAGCCCGGCGCCACCATCATTGGCGAAGTGAAATGCTCGCAGCTTCTCTACGACGAGCTGAAGCGACTGGGCGGCAATCCGATCATGTACAAGACCGGGCATTCGCTGATCAAAGCCAAGATGAAACAGGAACATGCCGAACTTGCCGGGGAAATGTCCGGCCATATGTTCTTCGCCGATCGCTACCTGGGCTACGACGACGCACTTTACGCGGCCTGCCGCCTGATTGAGATCGTCGCGAAATCCGGCCAGCCCTTGTCGGCGCAGCTAGCGGGATTGCCGAAACTCATGTCGACCCCGGAAATCCGTGTGGATTGCCCCGATGAAACCAAATTCGCGGTAGTGGCGCGCGTAGCCGAGCAGTTTCGCGCGACGCACAACGTCATCGATGTCGATGGCGTGCGGGTTCTTTTCGCAGAAGGCTGGGGCCTGCTGCGCGCCTCCAACACCCAACCCGTTCTGGTGATGCGCTTTGAAGCCGCCAGTGAAGCGTTGCTGGCGCGCTATCAGGGCGAAGTGGAAGCCGCGCTGGCCGAAGCCAAAAAATCTACGGTTTAGCGCGGCGAAACGCTAGAACCGCGTTCAATCCGCCGAACGCGAAGGAGTTCGAAAGGGCCCATTCAACGCTGGCGGCGCGCGCCACATTCGGGACCGCATCCAACTCACACGCGGGATCCGCCGCGGTAAAGTTAGCCGTCGGCGGGATCACGGATTCATGAAGAGCCAGCAGGGTTGCCGCGGCCTCCAGCGCACCCGCCGCTCCCAGCGCGTGCCCGTGCATGGACTTGGTGGAGCTCACGGC
>JALYIB010000378.1 GCA_030775965.1 Acidobacteriota bacterium
TACTCGTACAACGGCATGGTCGGTTGTTTGTTACTCCAGAACTTTCAGCGCCCGATTCATCAACTCGTCAACGCCCGGCTTCTTGGCATCGTCCGGCGTGACGTCCGCCAGGCTGTCGTCGGCAGCGCCATCGGCGGCCGCCACGTCCGCTTCCGCCTGCAGCACGTTCGGAGTCACACCGTTATCCTGAATCGATTTCCCGTCCGGCGAATAATACTTGGCCACCGAAAGAATCACCGCGCTCCCGTCGTTGAGCGACACCGCGCGCCGCACTGCCGCGTCCCCATAAGTGCGCTCGCCCACCACCTTCGCGCGCTTCGAATTCAGCAGCGCTCCCGCCGCGATCTCCGCGCCGCCCGCCGTCGAGCGATTCACGATCACCGCCAGCGGCAGCTTGGTCACCGCCTTCGACGATTGCGCATTGAAATCCTGCCGAGCCGATTTCTGACCCAGCGTATAAGTGATCAGCCCGCTGTCCTGAAACAAGTTCGCCAGCGCAATGCCTTCTTCGTCCGGACCCGTCGAGCAATGCCGCAGATCCAGCACCAGCTTCTTCGCGCCTTGCTTTTCGAGCGCCGCGATCTGCGCCGCCACTTCGCGCACATGGCCCGGCATCAAGGTCTGCACCGCAATCACGCCCGTCTGTCCGTCCATCTTGCTCGTCACCGCCGGATAGCTGATCGCCGCCCTCACCACGCTGACTTTTTTGTCTTCCGTCTGCCCTACGCGCAGCACGCCAAATTCCACCGCCGTCCCCGCGTCGCCTTCCAGCAGTTGTTCTGCGAAAGCCAACGGCATGTCGCGCGTCGAAACATTATTGATGGATTCAATCACGTCGCCCGTGCTGAACCCCGCCTTCGCGGCCGGCGAACCCGGAATCGCATCTTCGACAGCCATGTACCCGAAGCGCTTCGCCAGCACCAACCCAACGTCCGCCTTCTTCGTGTCCTTGGCCTTTAAATATTGTTTGTACTGATCCGCATTCAAATAGCTGGCATGCGGATCGATCGACTCCAGCATCCCATTGATAGCCCCGACGGTCACCGCTTTCATGTCCGGTTCTTCCACGTAATCCGCCTTGATGCGCGACAACACTTCGCTGTAAACGCCCAAGTTGGTGTAAGGCGAATCCGGTGAAGCGCTCCGTCCCACCGCTCCAAACAACAGCAGCGCGACGATAGCGGAGGAAAAAGCCACGACTATAAATTGCAAGCGGCGAGGCATATATAAAGAGAACGCCTTTCTACCTCCCAGCATACCAGACCACGTATGATGGTCCTTTATATGGAGATTTATCTGCTACGCCACGGCATTGCCGAAGACCGCTCTGCGACCGGCCGTGACGCCGACCGCCGCCTCACCGACGAAGGCCGCTCCAAACTCCGCCGCGTCCTCGAACGCGCCCACCAGTCCGGCGTGCGCCCGTCGCTGATCCTCTCGAGCCCCCTCCGCCGCGCGTTAGAAACCGCCGAAATCGCCGCCCGTGAACTAGGCTACGAAGGCAAGATTACCCGCATCCCAGCCCTGACCCCCGACTCGTCCCCGCAAGAAGTCTGGAACGCCATCCGCGAACACCGCAGCGAAGCCGCCGTCCTCTTAGCCGGCCACGAGCCATTATTTTCCGCGACCGTCGCCTATCTTCTCGGTTCAACCCGCGAAATGATCCACTTCCGCAAAGGCGCCCTAGTCCGCATCGACGTGGAAGCCACCGGCCCCACCCCCGCCGGTGTTCTGGAATGGTTACTAACCGCCAAACTGGCATGAGGCGCATTGGCAGCGCCAAAACTCCCCTATTCCTTCCAAGCAAAGGTCATGTCGATTGTGTTGCTCGAAGAAACGCGCTTCGGAAATTTCTGCACCACGACACTGTCAGGTGAGGTCTTACCGGAACGCAGGAATATTTGTTGCACCGTGGCTCTCGCCGTCACCAGCACGATCATATAGCCAGCCCTTCGGCCGCAGTGGAATTCGCGAAGGTGGCTAATTTGCAATGTGAAATGGTTTGGCGGGTTGTCTTGTCTCGCTGTAATTAACGAGGAATCCCGGTTCCTGGTCACCCATCATTGTCAAAAATTCTAACGGCACCTTTACGATTCGAATTGAACGTGCCGCAGGTCAGTCCAACGGCCTCTAGAGCAAGAATGGATTGGTTATACCGGCCCAGGTCGTCGTACCTATCGTCCGGACGGACGAAAAGCTAAAGTGAGCCGTTTGTTGAACTAGAGGACTCAATCGTGAACCGGCTTCCAGCCCCGCTGCTGGCAGCAAGGGTGATGGGGCTGGATTCTTCGCGCTGAATCTGAAGCGCCTTCGATGGTGTTCTTGACCAAATAGGGCCCGCGGGCCTAGGGCTCCGCTGCCGGTACGTTTTTCAGCATCCCCCCGCACTCTGGAAGATTCCTGAAGGAATACAATGAAACTTCTGATAATCAAGGTCGATGTCAAGACTGCGCTGGTCAAACGAGTTTTGGTCAGGAGCCGACGCTCCCCCTTTGTCTTGGAGAAGCAAATTAATGGCGGTCAGGGTGACTCCCGCAGCGACGAGCCTGCCGAGGAAGTCGGAATTCCAGTCAAAGCCGGACCGCTGCCCGTTCCGCGATGGGCGAGGAGCGAGCCGGGGGATATTGGGAATCGCGCCCAGCATGGACAAAGTCACGGGTTCGCGCGCCGCGGCCGCTCTGGCCTGATACCCGGAAATCTGCTGCTGCAGAACCGTCATATTGCTGTCCTGGCAGGATTCGGCCTTCGCGCTCCAGCTTTGTCCCTGGGCCGTGTCGGCGGGAACGCCCTTCCCGCTGGAATACAACTCTGCGATCGCCATCATCGCGACGCAGTTGCCGCCGTCGGCGGCCTTCCTGAACTCCTCCATCGCCATTTGATACCAATAGGGCGGATTCCCGCCCAGCTTTCCAGAGGCGTATTCAAAACCCAGAATAAGCCACCCCACGGGATCGCCCGCGTCGGCGGCCTTTGTCGCCCAATACGTGGCGCGTTGAGGGCTAACGGGAGTCTTCTGGTCGGCGTAGGCGTTGGACAGCATGGGCATCGCCGGGACATAATTCGCTTCGGCGGCCTTCTGCAGAAGCTGGAATGACTTCGCGGCATCCGCGCCCACGCCCAGTCCCCCGCGGTAAAGGAGGGCGAGCTCATAGGCCGCCTGAGCGTTACCATGATCCGATGCTTGCTGATACCAGTAGGCCCCGCCGGCATAGTCATGTTGCACCTTTCCGTCCTGGCCCAGGCTGGCGGACTCATAAAGCCGCCCGAGCGCAAGCTGAGCTTGAATGTCTCCGGCGTCGGCCTTCGCGGTCAGGGCTTGTTTCAGTTGGTCCATTGGACCGGGTTTAGGACCCGCTTTCCCGAGCACAGGCTTGTTCAGTCCCGTCGGAGTTCCGTAAGTAAAGTTAGTCTTGCCCAGCGACGCGAGCGCCTTTGCCGCCAGAGCTTTCTCCTGTTCCAGGCCGATCTCGCTGGGGCCAATCATCAGTCGCGGTGTGCCTCCCAGGAACACAAAAAGCGTCACGTTGTTTGGCGCTCCGATCCAGAAGGCCGCGTCGCCCAGACCGGGCAGATCCGTCGGATGGTCCTGCGTGCGCGTGTCGACCTGCTTCCGAGCCTCATCAACGGCGTGGGCGTCGGGCGTCGGGGAGTAGCGGACTTCGAGACGGACATTAACGACCTTGAATGGCTTGGGCTGATTGGGCGTGGTGTAGCTAAATCTGAAGTTGGTGAGCTCGCAGCCCTGCTCCGGCATTCCATTGGTGAAATCCGGGTCGAGAAGCGAGCGAAAGGGAGCAGAAGGCTTCGGGGGCAGAAGCGTCACTCCCAGGATGGCTTCCGCATCGGCATTGGAGACCAACTCGCACGCTGCCTTGTTTTGCGCATGCGCAGGCAAGCCCGAAGAGATGCAGAGACCGAGCAGAACTCCGCATGTCGCCATAGACCGCATGGCGCGAGGGATCATAAAATCAATTCTTCTCAGCGTCATCATGCACCTCCCGCTTGTTTCCATTTGCGTTTCAGTTTACATCGAGCCGGACCTCGAGTACACGATCATCCGTCCCGCGTGGCTGGCCGATACGGATGAGGTCACCTATTCGACAACAGGAAGGCACGACCGCTTCAAAAGCACGGAGGTTTCCCGCAAGAGCGTAGCGGTGCTGGTTGTGCGATGCATCGGTGACCCCAAGAACTTCATACAAGCATCTCGGCGTAAACAGGCCCAACACCGATGGCGTTAAGCCCGCATTTTACTAAGAAAAACCGGACCTTCTGAGCATGGATTTACATGTCTCGAATCCATGCGCATCGATTTCACTTGTACTTTCAGTAAGTTGTGGACACCAGGAATTGCCGTGCGTACAAAATCGGTACAAAAACGTCGCTAAGTTATTGAAACGAAGGTTTGGCTCCCCGGCATGGATTCGAACCACGTGTATTATTGACAGGTTTTACAATACGCGGATGTTATTGATTCCACGAAGTCACTGAAGTCTTCAAAAGCATGAAAAGCACGCATCCGGTACAAAATCGGTACAACGGTTTTTTCTAAGCCGCCGCGAGTTGCCCCGCTTCGCTAGGGCCGGACACTCCAATAGACCTCCGTCGTTCGATCGCAGAAGAAGCCCTCAAAATGATATGCGTCTTGAACAGCGTTGAGAGTGCTCTCCGAAGAACAGAGAAAGGAAAAATGGCTGTCCCAGTGGGTCGTCCACAGAAACGCCTTGTCCGGTGTGAAGACGTTGCAGTGGCCGACCGTTGGTCCGGCTTGCTGGTTCTTCAGGTCGTCAATCCAGTAAAGCTTCCGCTCAGTTCCGAACTCATCGCCGACCCACACCCACTCGTAGCCGAGTAACTGGATCGAGGACAGCACTTGGTCGTGTAGGAGGTCGGAAAAGCGTCCCTCATCGGGAAGGAGGATCTTGCTCGATTCAACCAGAGCCTCTAACTTGGCGGCAAATTCTCGATTCGAGAATTCCTCTTTCAGCACGAGGATACTAGTCCGCAGTCCAACATCAACGGCGGCGACGGACGAAAGGCCGGTCCGTTCCATGACTTTGGCCCAGGAGACCGGGCGACAGTTCTTGGCGATGAACTGCCGGTCAGGATAAGTTCCTGGTTTGAATTGCTCTGTTCCGATTCCCGCCGCGTCGATAAATGGATGAAACAGGACGTACACTGCCTCGAACGTGCCCGCGTAGTGTTCCAGTATGCTGGTGTCCTCCGGAGGCCCCGTTGCAAAAACGTCAGGTTGCGGCAGTATTCTTTCGGCCATGTCGTCGAGCGCTCAAAAGATCACGATAGCGCATAGCGGGTGCGCTGAAGAGATTTCAATGACGTGATCAAACACCATTCGATAGAAGCGCCGCGAATGCGACGACGGCGAGCACGATGCCGCTGCCCGCGAGCATAAGCCTCGAACGCCCTCGACCGAAAACAGCCAAAACCACCGATAGGACTGCAGACAAGAGAACGTCATCGAAAAGGATGCTATTCCGGATGTTGGAGTAGCCGCCGTTTCCATACGAAAGAAGAGGGAAAGGGTTGAACCAGGAACTTAGGACGATTAGCGAACACACCATGCTCATCAACAGTCCACACCTGAACAGCGTCAGTCTGACTTTCGAAAGAGGAGGATTCAACCGCTGCTGAAATCGCCATGCCGGGTACGTCAATGCCAGGGGAAGGAGTGACAGGAGGATCTCCAAAGGCATGGCACTCTCTAACCGCGATAGTCTTCATTCGCAGGCAGCATCACGGTTTGAATCCACTCGGCTGTATTTGCGTAAGCTCGAAACCGAGGCAACGGCGTTTTCTCGGCCTTGCCGCTGAGCGTCAGATGCACTTGAAAGATCCGATCATCCTCGGCCTCGAAAATTGCATCGTCTGATGCACCTGAATGTCCGAGCGGATGGAGTCGCACGCTGTACAACGGATGGTCGGGCGCCAATTCGCATTTCAGTTCGCGCAGGAAGGCGTCGGCTTGGCCAGGAACAAATTCGCACCATGGTTCGAGAAAATCGATGCCGGTCTTCGCCACAAGAAACATTGTAATCGCCGTGATTGATGGCGCGCTGGCGACCGTCGCGTCGCGCGGTGGAGTTGTATGGTCCATGCGCAGATGCTTCTGGCATGGATTCGATATTCGAATCCATGCTCGGTGACCTATTATCCGCGAATCAACGAGTTAGACTTGAACGCCCGCGTACAAAACTCGTACATAGGCACTTCAATTCTCTTGTAACTTATTGAACCTAAATGGTTGGCTCCCCGGCATGGATTCGAACCACGATTCACGGCTCCAAAGGCCGCTGTCCTACCGTTAGACGACCGGGGAAAAGTTCAGGCAACTCTGTTTCCCGTTATTTTACCACGCCAAAGCCTCACCCTATCGCGCGCTGCCATCTCGCCTAAAACAGGTTGGTCTTCTCCCGCTCATGCAGCGCCTCATAAATCGACGCCAGATCCTTGAGAGCATTCTTCAGCCAACTCACCGGCGAACTCGCCTGCTTGCCATCGCCACACTCGCCAAATTCGACACCGCGAGCACAGAGTCTTCGGACGGCTTGCCTTGCACTCGATATCCTTGCCAACCACCACATGGCCCGGACACACCGCTTTCAACAATTCGGCTCCGCCCGCTTGCTTGAGCGGAGCCCAAGCATTGAATGTCAGTAGAAAAAACAATACCCACACGCAGTCGACCTTACAATAATCACAGTGCTCAGTTTTGAAATCCAGGCCACCTGTCCGCACACCGGTGCGCGCGCGGGTATTTTACATACAGCCCATGGCGACGTTGAGACCCCGGTGTTCATCCCGGTGGGGACGCAGGCTGCCGTCAAGGGTCTGCTGCCGCGGGATCTTTTGAATGACCTCGACGCGAAGATCGTTCTGGGGAACACATATCATCTGTACCTGCGGCCGGGGCATGAGACCATTCGGCGCCTCGGCGGGCTGCATAAGTTCATGAACTGGCCGCGAGCCATCCTTACGGATTCCGGCGGGTTTCAGGTATTCAGCCTGAGCGGACTGCGCAAGATCACCGAAGAAGGCGTGATGTTCCGGTCGCATCTCAACGGCGACGGGCATATGTTCACGCCGGAATCGACCATCGATGTGCAGTTGGCGCTGGGCAGCGACATCATGATGGTGCTCGATGAATGCCTGGAGTTCCCGGCAACCCACGAAGCCGCGCGTGCGTCGATGCAGAGGACGGTGCGCTGGGCGCGGGCAGGGTACGCGCATTACCGGGCCCAGGGCGATGATGGCGAGCGAGCTTGTTTCCCGATTATCCAAGGATCGATGTATCCGGATCTGCGTCGGGATTGCGCGAATCAGCTTCTGGAACTCGACGCCGACGGCTACGCGATCGGTGGACTGTCGGTCGGCGAACCGCTGGCGTTGAGCCTCGACATGACCGAGGCCACCACTCCGCTCCTGCCAGTCGATCGCCCGCGCTACGTGATGGGGGTTGGGATGCCGGACGATTTGCTCGAATACGTGGCGCGCGGGGTCGACATGATGGATTGCGTACTACCGTCGCGTAACGCCCGTAACGGGTACTTGTTCACTACCTTCGGTCGGGTAGTGATCAAGCAGTCGCAATATAAAGACGACCCCCGGCCGGTGGATGAGGCGTGCCTCTGTTACACTTGCCGCAACTTTTCGCGGGCATATCTGCGGCACCTGTTTCTGGCCAGCGAGATGTCCTTTTCCACCCTGGCCACTTTGCACAATTTGCAACGTTACCTTGACATCATGCGGGAGATCAGGCAGGCTATACTATTCGGGAAGGTCCCTGA
>JALYIB010000379.1 GCA_030775965.1 Acidobacteriota bacterium
GCCAGGGACTCTCCACCTGGAGCGAAGTGCATTACAGCCCGCCGCGCTGGACCGTGATCCAACTTCGCCTGGGCGCGACACCCTACCGCTGCGTAGCCTGCCGTTGCAACTTCGCCAGCTTCAAAAAGTGCAAGGAAAAGTTCAGTTGGCGCCACGAAGAACGGGACGTGGAGCCGGATTCGCGGTTGAAGTAGCGGCGCGCACACCCGGAGCAGCACGGCCAGAATTGGAGTCTGTCATTGTGCGTTAGGCGGATGTTGCGCGAAGGCGGGTGTTGCGCGAAGGCGGGACCGCCCAATAAAAATGGTTCCAAGTGACCCGCAGAACTGCTCGCTCTCCGACCGGCATGCACGGCCTGAACATGGCATCCGAAGCGAATGTGACGTAGGCCCTTTGCTCCCCGCCGCCGGTTTTATCCAGCAGCGGATCGTAGCGCCGGTGCGCGTCCGCTCTCCGTTTCGGTAGAAGTCTGCTTCTCGATGCGGCCTTTCACTCTCCTGCAGCGAAGTCCTGCCTTGCGGCAAATCCCCGCGGCCGGGTCGACGTTCCTGGCCTATATCTTCAAAGCCGCTTCAGAATTTCACTTGACCCGTTCGGCTTCCCGCTCCCGGCCCCGCCTGGCTTTTTATTCGCCTGGCTGGGCGCGATCGTTGCGAGTCGCCCGTTGTCAACTTCCTGTTCTAAAGCTCCCCGCCTGTCGCCGGACCTCCGCTCCCCTTCAGGACCTCTCGATCCTTCCAGCTCATAGCGCTCTGCCCGGTTTCAGCCGGATAAACTTACCATAGCGAGTTGCCCGATCTGCCTTCGCTCCCCGCCGCGTTGCAATAGTTGTGACGTACCACCGCGCGACGGATCAACGTTCCAGCTCCGCTACTTCCCGCTTGGCTCACTGTCCTTCGAACCTCTTGGAACCATAGCCATCATGCGCCCGCCGACTACTTTCGTCAAGGAAAAAGACGGTCTTTCCTCAATGTATATTTGACTTGTTATGAATAATTTAAGAGCCAGTGCGGGTGGACAATTTGTGGATAAAACAGAACCGGTATTACTTGTTCTGTAGCCCGTGCTCCCGCGCGACGGACTCATCCGCAGCCTCAGCAGCTAGCGGCGCGCTAGGGAACCGGAGTTGACCGGAGCCATCACTAGTTCCAGCAAATCGGTGGCGGCCAATTTCGCCGGATCGAGCGACGCCAGGGCCGCCAGGCACCCCACCTGTTCCCCCACCGTGGTGAGCAACTCCATCTCGCCGCCGCTGTGGGGATGCGGGTCTCGATGTTGCACGTTGATCACGCCCGCCACGCGGCCGCGCACCAGGATCGGGGCCGAAAGAAACGCTTCATAGGCGTCCTCGGGAAGGTCTGTGAAGAGCTTGAACCGCGGGTCGGCGTAAGCTTCGCGCGAGATCGAGAGCAGACGCCGCTCGCGCGCCACCCAGCCGGTGAGTCCTTCGCCCAGTTTCAGGCGCACATGGCCGATGGTTTCAGGCTGCGGATTGTTGGACGCGCACAGCACCAGTTCATTGTCGTGGAGCAGATAGAGCAGGCACGAATCCGAGTGCATGAATTCCACCACCAGCGACACCACGCTATCCAGCGCCTTCGCGAGCCCCACGTCGCGAACCATAAAGCGGCTGATTTTTTGCAGGAGTCGAAGTTGCTGCTCCGTGCTCGAGAGCTGAGCTTCCAATTCTTTTGTGCGGGACACCGGCTATATTATGGCAGAAATTTAATGTTCCCTGCGAGTACTATTTTGACCGAGAGCAGAAATGATATATTAGGCTGGCGCGAGACAGCCCAGTGCGAATCACCGTAAAGGTTCTTGGAATATTTTCGGCGCTTTTCGGGGTCTTCCTGCTTTGTCTCTTCCCCTTTACGTTGGGAAGCGCGATCAAAACATCTGACAACGGATCCGCTTTGGCATCGGGCATCATGGCCGTCCTCGGCATCGGCTTTCTCTTCGCCGGCAGGCATTTTTTTCAAGCGGACCCTACTGTCGAAGACCCTGTTCCGCCTGCTTCAAACTTCTCACGCTTCCTGGTCCGCCATCGCCGCGATCTTAAGATGATCGCGCAAATCGGTTTTATGCTAACGGCGATTCGCCTAGTCGCGGCATGTTTCGGCTCGGATTGGCCGGCTCGGCAGACGACGTGGTTTCTGTTGATCGGAGCGTTCGCACTGGATTATTGCGGCAGGAAAGCGGCAAATCGGGCGGTTACCGATAACCACGACTGGGAGACAGTTCCAGCGTGGATTCGCCGGATCTTAGAGCCAGCTCAAAGCGCTGGGAGTGCGGTGGGGGTCGGTGTGATGTTTTTGGCAATCTATGCGCAACGGCATCCGGCGGGCGGCCAAGTGCCGGCCTTTGTCATGCGGATCGCTTTCAATATCCTGCTTACCTTTATGTACGCGCTGGAGGCGCTGTTTTTCAGGTACGGAGAATTGCATTCTCCAGCGCCCTAAGTACTTTCTCTTCTTCCCTTTCTGATCTCTCAATCAATCCGCCCGACTTGATTCACCGTATATCCTTATAGAAGACCGCATGTGGCTGTTTAAATTACTTCCGGTGGCGCTGGCGTTTGGGATCCTGCAAGTGGTCCTGCGCCTGCGCGACGACGCCGATCTGGTGCGCCGGCTGAAGGCGCACGAGCCTAGGGCCATGAACGATCTTTACGATCGCTACGGGCGCTTGACGTATTCCCTGATTTGCCGCATTGTGCGCAATCCTTCGACGGCCGAGGATCTGGTGCAGGAAACTTTCCTGCGCGTTTGGAACCGGGTGCAGTCTTTCGACGCTGAGCGCGGGGCGCTGGGAGCTTGGGTGTTGACGGTAGCACGCAACCGCGCCATCGATTACCTGCGTTCGACAGACGGCCGCATGCAAGCGGGCGCAATGGAACTGGAGCAACTGGAGCGGCCGGGGCTGTTCTCGAAGCTCGACTCCACAGCGCTCGCCATCGACCGCGTGCGGCGCTTGAAAAGCGCTTTCGAGAAACTGACGCCCACGCAGCGGCAGGTAATCGAGCTGGCGTATTACGAAGGCATGTCGCAGACCGAAATGGCGGAGCGGCTGAAGCAACCGCTGGGCACGGTCAAAACTTGGACCCGCAGCGCGCTGAAAATTCTGCGCGACGAACTGGCGCAGGTAGCCATCGCATGATTTGCCGGGAGCGCGCATGACCTGCCAGGAATTTGAAGATTGGTTCGAGCTGTATGCGCTGGGCGTTCTGGAGCCCGCCGAGAAAAGTGAGATCGACGCTCATCTGGCGCGCGGCTGCGGCCATTGCCAAAACGCGCTGGCCGCTGCGCTGGCGCTGAACGCGGGCGTGTTCAGCTTGACGCCTGAAGCCAAGCCGCGGCGCCGTTTGAAACGGCGCGTGTTGACCTCGGTGGGAGTGCATTATCCGAGCTGGAGTTGGGTGTGGGCGGTAGGCGCGGTGTGCTTATTAGGAGTGGCCGCGTGGCTGGGTTTTGAAGAGCGCGGGCGCACTTTCGAACTGGCCGCCGCGCGCCGCGCCCTGATCGATTCCAACAGCGAACGTGACCGCCTGACCCAGGCGCTGCAATTTCTATCCGATCCGCAAACTGTGCCCGCGAGTTTCGGCAAAGGGCAGACGGCCCCGCCGCGCGGTTACGTTTTCCTGCATCCACAGATGGGAGTGTTGCTGATTGCGTCGAATCTTCCCATGGCCGGCCCCGGCAAGACGTATGAGATGTGGGTGATTCCCAAAGACGGCGCGCCGCGGCCCGCGGGGCTGTTTCAATCCGACGGCATGCGTGCGTTGTACATCTTGAATGGACCTGTGGACGTGTCGGTGATCGGCACGGTGGCCGTGACGCGGGAGCCCGCGGCGGGGTCCGCTACGCCCACCATGCCGATCTTGATTGCCGCTCCCATCGGCGGCTAGCCGCGCTCTTTTGGCGAGCCGGTTGGCCAGCATAACCCCAGACGCAAAGATTACATATCAGCCGCTCTACCTACGGAAACTAGGGTGTTTTTCCCATCGGAATACCATTGGTGACTGGGCGCAGCCCCCCTTCCGCCGCTCTGCTCGCTCGATCTTACGCTTTGTTTGCGCGATTGCTGATCAATATCCGGGAAAGAGCCGATAACATTCCAAGATGAGTTCTTCCGTGCCTGACACCTCGCTTGATCGGCAATGGGCGCTTTCCCGCGTGGGCGACGATCTGGAATTGTTGCGCGAGATCGCAGTCTTGTTCATGGACGAATGTCCGCGCGCGCTGCTGGAGATTCAGCAGGCGATCGCGGGCGAAGACGCCGCCAAACTGGAGAACGCCGCTCATTCGCTCAAAGGTTCAGTGGCAAACTTCGGAGCGCCTGCCGCCCTCGCCGCCGCCTTCCGCCTGGAACAGATGGGCCGCGCCCGGCAACTGGTCGAAGCGCCCGAAGCCCTGCGTGCGCTGGAACAAGCCTTGTCAGTGGTGTGCGCCGAACTCGCTGTTTTATAGCTGCGAGTTGGACGCCCTACCTGCTATCATCTAAGTTCACCCCAACGCATGTCGCTCCCTGTTGAAATCGTTTGCGCCCACAGCCCTGACTCCGATGACGCCTATATGTTTTACGCCTTGGCTACGCGTAAAATTCGTTCCAACCTGCTGCAGTTCCGCCATGTTCTCGACGATATCCAGACGCTGAATCAGAAGGCCCGCATGGGCGAATATGAGTTGACGGCGATTTCTTATCACGCCTATCCGTATGTCGCCGACAAATACAAACTCATGGCCGCCGGGTCTAGCATCGGCGACGGCTACGGCCCCATGGTGGTGTCTTCGCATCCCATGGGCGTCGAAGAACTCAAAGGCAAGCGCATCGCGATTCCGGGCCGGCTGACCACGTCCTATCTGGCGCTGCGCTTGATGGAACCCGACTTTGAAGCTGTCGATACGCCTTTCGACAAAATTCTCGACGCCGTGACCGATCGCAAAGCCGACGCCGGCCTGATCATTCACGAAGCCCAGTTGACCTACGCCAAAGCCGGCTTCCATAACGTCATCGATCTGGGCCGCTGGTTCAAGGACACCTACGATCTGCCCTTGCCGCTGGGCGCCAATGCGCTGCGCCGCGATTTGAACCCGGAAATGGCCAGCGAGTGCTGCCGCTTGATGCGCGAAAGCATTCAATATGCGCTCGATCATCGCGAAGAAGCTCTGAATTACGCGCTCCAGTTTGCCCGCGACATGGACCCCGCGCTGGCGGAGAAATTCGTAGGCATGTATGTCAACCACTACACCGTGGATTGCGGGGATGTCGTGCCCAAGGCCGCGCAAAGACTGCTCGACATGGGATACGAGGCTGGGTTGATCCCGCACCGCGTTCAGGTCGAGTTTGTGCGGTGAAACTAGCCATCCTTCTCTCGTTCGCCACTCTTTTCACGCTGCTACAAGCGCAGGATTCGGATACGAAACAGCGCACCCGCGCCGTTCGCGACATGGGCAAACAGGGCGAAGACGCCATTGCTCGAGTGGTCCCTTACTTGGCCGATACCGACGTTGCCGTGCGCGTCGAAAGCATCAAAGCGCTGATCGAAATCGGCGGCCCCAAGACGCTGGATGGCTTGCTGCGCGCCGCCTCCGACAACGATCCCGAAGTGCAGATCCGCGCTACCGACGGCTTGGTGAACGTCTATCTGCCCGGCTACGTCAAGACCGGATTCAGCGGAACGCTGTCGCGCGC
>JALYIB010000380.1 GCA_030775965.1 Acidobacteriota bacterium
ACAATGACGCGGCCGTTGAGAACGTGGGCTTCAAAAGCGGGCCAGCCGTCGCCGGCGCCGGAGGGGTCGAGGACCTGGTAGACGGCGGCGGGGAAGATGGCAAAATGGGTCTGATGCAGGCGGCCGAGCATTTCGCGCAGGACCGCTCTGGCGGCTTCGGTGGAGGTGGCGGCTTCGATTTGCGGGCGGTATTCCTGGTGGATGACTTGCCAATCGAGGCCGGCGGGTTTCTCTTCCCAGTGCTTGTCGTGGATGGCGGACCAGACGGCTTCGAAAGACGCGAGGTTCAACTGCTTCTGCTCGGGGGTTAACTGGGCGAAGGCCGGGAAGGCCCACAGGAACAGCAGTAGAGCCGCGCGCGCTCTTGACTTTCGAGGCTTCACTATTCTAATGTAGCGGTTCGACTTGGCGCGCGCGATGCGGCTGACTCGTCTCATTGTTTTATGGCGGACCGGGTACAGGAACACACCATGGAAAAGGTGCTGGAATCTACACTCGAAAGCGTGGATAGCGCCGAACACACCGTCCTCGAGGAGGCGGAAGCGCTAGGCTTGGACGAAGACGATCTGCACCGGGTGGGCATTGCACTGCGTGAGTGCATGGTGAACGCGGTGGTGCATGGCAATCGCTACAATTCCAGAAAAAAAGTGCATTTGAAGGTGATTCGAACGGCGGCGAGTCTCACCATCGTGATCGGCGATGAGGGCGAGGGCTTCGATCCGACGGCGGTGCCGGATCCGTTGGCGGGCGAGAATCTTCTGAGAGGATCGGGGCGGGGCGTCATGCTGATGCAGGCGTTCATGGACGAATTCCAGATTTCAAAACGGTCGCCGCAGGGCACCGAAGTGAAAATGGTAAAGTACAAGGCTAAAGCGACGTAAAGTAAACACGAGAGCGAAGGAGGTTTCCCTGTGAGCGTGAAATTGAGCACCCGCCAAGTGGGTGACGTGACGGTGGTGGATGCGGCGGGCCGCATTACATTGGGTGAGGGCGCCAGCATGTTCCGCGATACCATCCGCGATCTGGCGGCCGGCGGCCACAAGAAATTGCTGCTGAATCTGGCGGAGATTTCCTACATCGACAGCTCCGGCATTGGCGAGCTGGTGTCCGGGTTTACCACGGTGGCCAATCAAGGCGGCGTGGTGAAACTTTTGAACCTGACCAAGCGCGTACAGGATCTGCTGCAGATAACCAAGCTATATACCGTATTTGAAGTGTTCGACGACGAAGCCAAGGCGGTGCAGAGCTTCAAGTAGGTCTTTTGCCATTTTGGGACTGGTCTTCGGCAACGTTCGCCGAGGAATATAGAGAGAATTACGGCGGCTCGGATTCACTCTGTTGCGAAGGGGGCAATTTCAGGACCCTTCTAACTGCCCGAGGGCGGTTGTTAGAAAACGTTGTTAAAAAACGTTTGTTAAAAAACAATGGTCCCTGTCAGAGAGCCGAAAACCTATTCCATATTGCTTGCCGACGACCTGACGCTGGTCAGAGAAGGGCTGGCGGCGCTGTGTCAAGCGCAGCCTCACTACCGGGTGGTGGCGCAATGCTCGGAGGGGGCGGCGGCGATGCGCTTGATCGAGGCGGAGAAGCCGGACATCGCGGTTCTCGATTTGAACCTGCCGGATCTGTTCACTCTGGAAATCGTCCGCAAGCTGCGCGAAGCCAAGATAACGACACGGATCGTGGTGCTATCGACGCGCAGGGACCGTAAGACGGTGGTGGAAGCGCTGCGGGCTGGGGTGAATGCGTTTCTTCTCAAGTCCGGGCCGGCGCATCATTTGCTCGAAGCTTTCGAGCAAATTCTGGATGGCGGTATTTACGTGTCGCCATCGCTCGAACTGGAGAAGATGTTCAGCTCGGGGCACAAGGCGGCGCCCGACGATCCTCTGGAGGCTTTGAGCGCGCGCGAATACCAGGTGTTCTCGCTGCTGGTGGAAGGCACACGCGCCAAGGAGATCGCGGCGCGCTTGGATTTGAGCCCCAAAACCGTGGATACGTATCGCGCGAGTTTGATGCGCAAGCTGGACATCCACGATGTGGCGGGACTGGTCAAATTCGCGATTCAGCGGGATTTGACGTCGATCCGCTAGCGCCATTCACCGGGTCTAATCGCCTCCCGGTAGGCGATCTGCGCCGCCCACTGTTCCCCCATTGCCGGAATTGCGTAGGCTATGCTATTGATATAGTTCAACCCTCGTCTCGGCCAAACCC
>JALYIB010000381.1 GCA_030775965.1 Acidobacteriota bacterium
CCTCCGCGGCGACCGCTTCCCGCCCCTCACCTGGGACACCATGACGCCCCAGCAAAAACCCATGGTCCAAAACTTACTAGCCGGCGAGCGCGGCGGCACCAACGGCCCCTTCAACGTCACCCTGCGCGATCCCGAAATGGGCGACATCGCCCAGAAACTAGGAGCCCAACTCCGCTTCCACACCGCCCTGCCCAACCGCCTGAACGAAATGGCGATTCTAATGACCGCGCGCTTCTGGAACTCGCAATACGAGTGGTACTCCCACCACCGCAACGCCCTGACCGCCGGCCTCAGTGCCTCTGTGATAGACGCGATCGCGCAAGGCAAACGCCCCGCCGCCATGCAGCCCGACGAAGAAATCATCTACAACTTCGCCAGCGAAATGCTGCGCGGCAAACAAGTCAGCGACGCCGCTTTCAAAGCCGTAACAGAAAAATTCGGCGAGCGCGGAGCCGTCGATCTCACCGGCGTCATGGGCTACTATTGCTTCGTGTCCATGATGCTCAACGCGGATCGCTACCCGCTCCCCGACGGCGCCAAGCCCGAACTCCAGCCGCTTCCCTAAACCGTGTCCCCCGCCATAGGCCTGTGCCAAGATTGCGCCAACGCCAAGATCGTTCGCTCCGATCGCGACTCGATCTTCTACCAGTGCCTTCTCTCCGCCACCCACCCGCGCTTCCCCAAATACCCGCGCCTGCCGGTGCTAACCTGCAGCGGCTACCAACAACTCACAACCCCGCCCGCGAAATAAACTTGCTATTGAGATAAGCCTGCATCGCCGCGGACCAGCCCTCTGACCCATACCCGAATTGCACGGGCAATGTAGCATTCCTGACCATCGCCTAGGGGCTCCCGGCCGCCTTCGCGCCCACCTTGCTCCAATCCTTGGGCGCGCTCACCCGCCCCGCCAACTCCTTTATCTGAATCGCGACGTCATTTCCCCGCACACCCGCCACCGCATATCCGAAAAACCACCCGTCCTCGTAGCGCTCGCTTCCCCGCAAGTGGCCGCCCGCGCTCGCCATCGAAAGGTATGTCACCCCCTCCAATTCCACCTCCAGCATCTGATGCAGATGCCCCGCGATCACATATCGCACCCCATACTTCTTCGCCAACTGGTGCAGCGGAAAACGCGGATTCTGAAACATCGCATCCACCAGCCACGACGGCCGGTGCATCACGACGAATTTCACCGGCTGATCTTTATGCGCTTCCAAATCCTCATCCAGGAAGCGCAGTTCCCCCGCCGCCAGCGCATCTGACCGGCTGTTGTCCAATACCGTCACGTGCACCGGCCCGCGGTCAAAACTGTAATGCAGCGGATGCCCCGCGTGTTTCGCAAACACCGCCTGCGATTGTGCCGACCAAATGTCGTGATTTCCAGGCGCCAGAAAGAGCGGAATCTGACGATAGGGCGTCAGTATTTGCTCCAGCCGCCGCCATTCGTCCTCCGCCGCGGCGTCGTTTAACCCTTCGATCGAGTCGCCAACGCTCACCACGAACGCGGGAGTTTCCGCCGCCGCCGCCCGCCATACGCGCTCATAGACGCCGGGCTGTGCCTCGCCGGTACGATCGCCCAGAATCACAAATGGGAAGGCATCTTTTTGTGCCGCCGCGCGGTTGGCGAAAAGCCATAGGCCGACGGCGGCCGCCAACACCGCCAAGCGCCCGCCCCTCGTGCTAGGCATCCGCGGACGGCATGAGATTAATTCGTGCTGCCAAAGCCCCCCCAACGATAGCGGCCACCGCCGTCGACCCAAAAAATCTTGCGTGCGATACTCCCGGGCCCTATCGATACCATTTCATTACCGGGCAAAAAATGCAAGTGCTGGGTTGGCTCCTGTTCCCGTTGGCTCCCATCCACCGCCATGGTGCTAATCCACCGCATATAAAAATTATAAGTCTTTTAATATCATTCACTTGAGATTGGTAACACGTGTGCTCTTAAACAGGCGAACCTGGAGGTTCCCCATGAAGACCACTCTGAAATCGTCAAAATACGCGCTCACGGTTCTATTGGCCGGCACACTGATGCTGCTGACTCCCGCCGTGACCCTGGCTCAGCATCGCGGCGGCGGAGGAGGCGGTGGTGGAAGCCATTTCTCAGGCGGCGGAGCAGGCCGCAGCTTTTCTGGCGGCGGACAACATTTCGCGGGCCCCCGCGGCGGCGGACAAGCGTTCTACGGCCAGCGCGGCGGCTACAGCCGCGGTTTCTCGGGCGATACTCGTGGGTTTGGGGGCAGGGCGCGCGGCTTTGACCGCGACTTCCGCGGCGGATATTATCGCGGCGGCTATTATGGCTTCGGCTTCGGCGGTTATTACCCCGGTTACTATGGCGGTTATTACGACAGCGGGTATTGCAACCCCTACGGTTATTACGATCAATTTGGTAACTGGATTCCGGGCTGCGGCGCCGTTCCCTACGCTTACGGCTACGGCTATTAAAGCCGCTCTCGTCCAATACGGACCTCGAAGTGCATTGAAAATCGCATGGAAAACACCAAGAAGTGCGCTCACCCGAGTTGCCCCTGCAACGCCAAAGAAGGCAGCGACTATTGCGGCACCTATTGCGAAGGCGAGGCAAAAACTGTCGACATTCTTTGTAGCTGCAACCACGTAGAATGCCGCGACCGGCCCCTAGCAGCGCGCAGGTAGTTTCGCGGTCCCGCGGAAACAATTTGGGCCGACGGCGGCGGAAGGGTCGGATCAAAACGGTTCGCGCCTCCTCGAGTAGTATTTAAAAGCCGGCGGGTTCGCTACCGTTCGCCTATGTGGCGATTTGGGCGGGCCGTGTTGATTGCGCAGGCGGGATCCATAATATAAGCATGAAATGGCGCGTGGAACGGGATTCGATGGGCGAGGTGCGCGTGCCCGAGGACGTGCTTTACGGCGCGCAGACCCAGCGTGCAGTGGAGAATTTTGCGATCGGGGAGCAGCGCTTTCAACCGGGCCTGATCCAGGCTTTGGCTCTGGTGAAATCCTGCGCCGCGCAGGTGAATGCGGAGCTCGGGTTGTTGAGCGCAGAGATGGCGGCGGCGATCGCCAAGGCCGCCGACGAAATCGTCGCAGGCGCGCATTACGAGCAATTCGTGGTGGATGTTTTTCAGACCGGCAGCGGCACTTCGACCAACATGAACGCAAACGAGGTGATTGCGCGGCTGGCGAACGCGCATCCCAACGATCACGTCAATCGCAGCCAATCGAGCAACGATGTCATTCCGTCGGCGATTCACATCGCGGCGGCGCTGGAGGTTTCCGGACAACTGCTGCCGGCGCTGGAACTGCTCGGCGCGGCGCTGGAGAAGCGGGCTGAGGCGTTCTGGGACGTCATGAAGATTGGGCGGACGCATTTGCAGGACGCGACGCCGATGCGGCTGGGGCAGGAATTCAGCGGCTACGCGCAGCAGGCGCTGGCGTCGCGCGAACGGCTGGCGGCGGCGCTCGACGCCCTGTTCGAATTGCCGCTGGGCGGGACGGCGA
>JALYIB010000382.1 GCA_030775965.1 Acidobacteriota bacterium
AAGCACCACGAAGGAAAAGCGCGAGTCCGTCAGCAGGAAATGAAAGCCGCAACCGAGCTCGCGCAACACCATACGCCGTGACGCGGGCGGCGCCGGCCGCGTATAGCGCAGCGTTGCCAGCAGCGCCGCCGATACCAGGAAACTGGCGCTATCGGCGGTATAACAAACCCGCTCACCGAAGGCCGCCACCAGCGCCGCCGCCGCCACTGGACTCGCCAGGTGCAGCACTTGCATACTCTGCTGCAGGCGCGCGTTCGCCGCCAGTAAGCCTTCGCGTGGAACCAGCAGCGGAAGCGTGATGCTCTGCGCCGGTGCGAAAAAACTGGAGCAGCAGCTCACCGCAAACAGGACCGCGCAAATCTGCGGAACCGTCGCCGCGCGCGTCAGCAGCAGAATCAGGATAGCGCGCGTCACATCGCTCGCGATCATGGTGCGGCGCGGATTCCAGCGGTCCGCGAACGCGCCCGCCAGCGGCCCCAGAACCACGCTGGGCGCGAACAAGGCGATGAACACCGCAGCCACGTCCCGCGCGCTGCCGTGCGTACGGAACACAATTGCCGTTTGCACCGCGAACAAGGCCAGGAAATCGCCCGCCACGCTGATGGTCTGGGCCAGCCACAGGCGTCGAAAAGGTGTCACGCGCCGAGGTTAAGGCGCGAGCTTGGCAAGAAGGACGCAGCAAACCTTCAGCTGCCGGTTTCCAGAACGTTTATATCTTGAAGACGCGGGCTATTCGCGCGCGATACCCCGCGTGCTGGAGCGAATGAACGATACCAGGTGCCGGGTGTGGTCCGTCAGCACGCCGTGCTCGATGCTCTGCAGCGCATCCTCCAGCTTCAGCCCGGAGCGGTACAAAACTTTGTAGGCCGCCTTCAGCGCGGCGATCTCGTCGGAGACGAAGCCGGCGCGGCGCAGCCCCACGCGGTTGAGCCCCGTCGGCTTCACGTACAAGCCCGCGTAGAGAAAATACGGCGGCACATCCACATTCACGCGCGTCCCGCCGCCCACCATCGCCAGGCGCCCCACCTTGCAGTGCTGATGGATGGCCACGTTTCCGGAGATGAACGCCTGATCTTCCACCTCGACGTACCCCGCAATCAGCGAGCAACTGGCGATCACCGTCTGGTTGCCAATCTTGCAATTGTGCGCGATGTGGCCGGAGGTCATGATGTAGTTGCCGTCGCCAATCGCCGTCACGGACTCCGGCGCCGTGCCGCGCGAAATGGTGTAGTGCTCGCGAATCTGGTTGTGGTTGCCAATGCGCAAATAGCTGCGCTCGCCCTTGAAGTTCTTGTCCAGCGGATCGGTGCCCAGCACGGTGCCGGCTGAGATCTGGTTGTGCGCGCCCAGCGTGGTCCAACGTTTGATGTAAACGTAGGGCTCGAGCATGCAGCCCGGGCCGATCACGACATCCTGTTCGATCACGCAAAAATCGCCGATCACCGTGCCTGCGCCGATCACCGCATCGCGATGCACCCGCGCGGTGGGCGCAATCTGTAAGTTGGTCGCGGGCGACATGGGTTAGGTAACGGTCCTCAAGACTTCAAATAGGATCAGCCAGAGCACGCTCAGAAAATGCCAATAGTACGCGACCACGTCCACCACCTCGCGGCGCTTGCGGCGTCCGAACACGACTACGAACAGAGCGATCAACCCGCCCAGCAAGTGCACCGCGTGCAGGCCCGTGAAGAGATAGAAGAAGGCGCCGTGCGGATTTTCCATCAAGTACGCGCCCTGCGCCAGCAGATCGCGCCACGCCACCAATTGCGCGGCCAGAAACGCGACGCCGATAGCGGCCGTCGTCAGCAGTAGACGGTCCGCCACGCGCCACTCTCCTTTGCGAAACACGCGGCGCGCGATTTCGAGCGTGGCGCTGCTCGCCAGGATCAACGCCGTCGACAGCCACAACACTCGCGGCAAGCGGATCGGCTGCCAGTAGGACATCATGCCGGCGCGCCAGATGTAGGCGATCACCAGCGCCGCAAAGAACGCCGAGATCGATCCGCAGGCCGTCCAAATCAGAATGCGGTACGCGCCTGGGGGCGCTTTGGTGGGGTCCTCGAGCGAGGACGGCAGCAGGACCACCTGATCGGTCTTATTCGCCCGGTCGCTGACAATGCGCGCCATGAATTCGCCCACTTCTATTTTACGTCCGGTCCATATTTGGGCGGGCGGTACCGCCTCCCCAGTATCGCCGAGATGCGCCCGAGGAGCGCGCCCGGTAGCAAGCGCATGAACGCCACAATTGCTTTGTAGCGCCAGCCCGGCACCACGATCACGTGTCCGCGATCGAACCCGCGCAGCGATTCCGCGGCCACAAATTCCGCTGTCAGCCACAACGATTTCGGAATGGAAGCGCGTTTCACGCCAATGCGATCGTGAAATTCCGAGTAAGTGAACCCCGGGCACAGCGCCTGTACCTTCACCCGCGATTGCTGGACCACCAACTCGATCGCGAGGCCCCTGGTGAAGCTGGTCATCCAAGCCTTGGTGGCGTTGTAGCTGACGCTGGCCGGCGCCTGCTCGAACCCTGCCACCGAAGACACGTTGATGATGCCGGAGCGCCCGTCGGCATCCGCCCGCCCCGCCAGATTTTCCAGCGCCGCATGCGACAGCGCGAGCGTGGTGAGCACATGCAGGCGATGCATGCGATCCTGCGCTTCCAAGCTGCTTTTGTAAAAGAACCCCGGCCTCATGCCGGCGCCGGCGTTATTCACCAGCAGCGCGAAGTGAGCAGCGCCGCGAATACGCTCGCGCACGCGCTCGCGATCTTCATCGGTGACCAGGTCGGCTGTCATCACATCCACAGCGACCCCGCGCGCCGCGACGATTTCCGCGGCCAGCGCGCGCAACCGGTCCTCGCGCCGCGCGATCAGCAAGAGATCGTAGCCGCGCGCCGCCAGCTGCCGCGCAAACGCCTCTCCGATGCCGCTCGACGCGCCTGTGATTACCGCCAGCATGATTCGTAAACCTGGCGGCGATGCGCGGGCCGTGGAGTATGGCCCAACGGTTTGAGTTTGCGGACCACACCGGTGAGCACGTTGTCGGGCAAAGATTTGAGTCCCTTCCGCGGGAGAGGCTGTACCTCGACGGCGTATCTATTCACGCAATCGGCCGCGCTTTTACGAGATCCGCTTTTACCCTTGTGAGCGCTATCCCTTTTTCGTGCCGCCGTGATTCCGAAATCAGCCCGTCCCAAAAACCCTCTTAGATTACAAATTGGATTCCGGTCATGGTTCTATTTTCCTTCAACCGGCCGGCAAAGAATCAGTTATGAGGGACCGTCTCTAGCGTTTCATCCAGCCGATGCCCGCGTGCCGCCCACTCCGCGCCCGCCAGCACCAGCATGGACGCCAAAAATCCCAAAAATATCAGGGTCACCGAATACTGAAACACCCCGTACTCCCGCGCCAGCTTGCGTTGAAATCCCGGCCATAGCAGCGTGTTGACGTACTTCAGCACCTCCATCAGCAGCCCCACGAAAATCGCCGCGGGGATTACGCGATGGAGCGGCGTCGGCCCGTTGGGCAGGTAGCGGTAAATCAGGAACAGCACCAGCACCGCCAGCGGCACCGCGGCCAGCTTGAAGAACACCACTGAAACCCACGCCGCGCTCCCGCCTCCCATCGCCTGAATCCAGCCCTTGGGCAGTCCGTTTACGCGAAAAGACGACTGATTTAGCGCCGTCATCATCATCGAACTCAGCGCCAAACCTCCGCAAATAAAGATTAATCCCAAACTGACGATCTGATTACGGAAGAAGCTGCGATTTTTGCGGACGCCCCAAACGCGGTTGAGGCCGACTTCGAGCGGCTCGAAAATCCCGTTGGCGGTGAAAAGGAGGAGCAAGATCGAAACCAGTTGCACGGAGCCAGTCTGCGGCAAATTGCGTTCTAAAAACTGCCCCAGGGCGTCGGGAAAGTAATCCCTGAGCGCCAGGTCGATGGCGCCCACCGCCGCCTGTTCGCCAAAAACCCGCCGCGACAAGGACAGCATAACGATGAGGAAGGGAAAGAACGATAGAAGAACATTGGCGGCCACCGAAAAGGCGTAGACGTGCACTTCCGTCTGCATCCAATAACGCAGAGTGAGCCCCAAGCCGCTGGCAAAGCGCCGCATTCGTTCAGATTAGCCGATGCGGGTGGCGTCACGGAAATAGCGCTACGAAATCGCTAAGATGGGAATTCGACACAAATATTATGAATGTTTCAATTATTGGAACCGGCTATGTGGGATTAACCACCGGAGCGTGTCTGGCCTTTTTGGGCCACAAGGTAACCTGCATTGACGCCGATGAACGCAAAGTGAAGGCGCTGCAAGCCGGCAAGATACCCTTCTACGAGCCATTCTTGCCGGAGCTGGTCGCCGGCGCGCGCCACAATCTTTCGTTCACCACCGAGTACAAGGACGCCATCCCGGCATCGCAGGTGATTTTTATCGCCGTCGGCACGCCGCCGGGACAGAATGGCGCGCCCGATCTGAAATACCTAGAAGCCGCGGCGCGCGGCATCGGCGAATATCTGGGGGCTGATTTCGTGGTGGTGGTGAACAAGTCCACGGTGCCGATCGGCAGCGGCAACTGGGTGGAATCGATCGTGCGCGACGCTTACGAAAAGCGCACCAACAGCAAGGCCAAGGGCATGTTCGCCGTGGCCTCGAATCCCGAATTCCTGCGCGAGGGCTCGGCTATCTTCGATAGCCTTTATCCGGACCGCGTGGTGGTGGGCTCCGACAACCAGCGCACGGCCGAGGTGCTGTACTCGCTCTACCGCCCTTTGCTCGAGCAGACTTTCCAGGCTCCTTCTTATCTGCCGCGCCCCGAGCGCATGGGCGCGGTGCCCCTGATTTCCGCCGACCTGGCTTCGGCCGAGCTCATCAAATACGCGGCCAACGCTTTCCTGGCGCTCAAGATCAGCTACATCAATGAAATCGGCCAGCTCGCCGAGAAAGTGGGCGCCGATATCACGCAAGTGGCGAAAGGCATCGGCCTCGACGCCCGCATTGGCACGCGTTTTCTGCAAGCCGGGATTGGCTGGGGCGGATCGTGTTTCGGCAAGGATACGGCGGCGCTGGTGGCCACCGCCAGCGAATACGGCCTGGACGCGCAAATCGTCAAAGCCGCGCGCGAGATGAACCGGCGGCAGCGCGAGCGCGTGGTTGAAAAGCTGCTCGACGAACTGAAGATCCTGAAGGGACGCACCGTCGCGCTGCTGGGCCTGGCTTTCAAACCCGACACCGACGATCTGCGCGAAGCTCCCGCTCTCGACATTGCCCGCAAGCTGATTGAACGCGGCGCGCGCGTCAAAGCGCATGACCCCGTCGCCATGTCGCGTTTCCTGGAGCAGTACCCCGATCTCGACGTGGTCCTTTGCGCCACCGCTGCGGAAGCGGCGCAGGATACCGACGCCATCGTGCTGGTCACGGAGTGGCAGGAATACCGCGAGCTCGACTGGGAGTCGATCAAGAACACCATGCGCGGGCAGATCATGCTCGACGGCCGCAATCACCTGGACCGTGCCCGCATGTGCCGCGCCGGCTACCGTTACTTGAGCCTCGCCGGGTAGCCCCAGGGAGGCGGTTCTACAATCGGGTAGCCCCGGAGGGGCGGATCTACAATGGAGTGGAGTGCCCGCGGCCAATCATCTCCGTTATCTGCTCGAAGAAGACCCGCCCAAGGGACGCCTGGATCACGCCGCGCTCGAACTGGCGGCCATTGACGCGCCCGGCCTGGAACCCGAACCCTGGCTCGACCGCCTGAACGAACTCGCCTCCCAACTCGGCGACCGCCTGCGCAATTTCAACGACGGCCGCGACTTTGTCGAGACCGCGCAGCGTTACCTCTTCGGCGAGCTCGGCTTCCACGGCAATGAAGACGACTTCTTCGATCCCCGCAACAGTTGTCTCGATCAGGTGCTCGAGCGCCGCGTCGGTATCCCCATTACGCTCTCGGTGATGTACATGGAAGTGGCCCGGCGCCTGGCCATGCCGGTCTTCGGCATCAGCCTGCCGCGCCATTTCGTCATCCAATACGACGACGGCAATTATTCCACTTACATCGATCCCTTCCACGGCGGCCGCCCCATCACCGCCGAAGAATGTTTCGCGCTGGCCGGAGCGAAAGTGGCTGACCCGGTGCTTCTGCGCCGCGCCACCAAAAAGGAAATCGCCATCCGCATGCTTCAGAATTTGCGCGGCGTATATCTGCGGCGCAAAGACTGGGCGCGCGCCGTCGACACCCTGGATCTGCTGCTGGTGGGCGTGCCCGGCCTGGCCGGCTGGTATAAACAGCGCGGTTTACTGGAGCTGGAACTGAGACGTTTTCAAGCCGCCCGCCGCGATCTGGAAAAGTATCTCAGCCTGGAACCGGACGCCGCCGACCGCCCGGAAATCCTCAAACAAATGCAGGCCATTCATAGCTGGCTGGCGAGAGTAAACTAGTTCAAGACGCGATGGCTTACGAATCCCTTCCCGACAGCGAAACGGTACTGGCGCAGTTCAACCGCTTGATCCAGGAATTGCTGCGCGGGAATATGCAGCGCAACACCTTCCGGCCCTGGGAGATTGAGTTGCTCCTCGATATCGAAAGCTGCAACCTGCGCGAGGTCAACAAGCGCGACACCCTGCGGCGCTATCAAAAGGCCGTGCAGCGCCACATGGAAAAGGGAGCCGCCTTGCCGCTAAAGCTCTCCGAATATCTGCAAGCCGTGAAAAGCAAGCGCGCCGGCGGCACGGAACGCGCGGCGTCGTAGTCAAGCCATGCGGGCAGCAATTCCCCGGCGGCACTTCCTGGCAATCGCGGCCTCGGGAGCCGCTATGGCGGACGCTCAAGTCCCGCGCACCGCCAAACTAACGGATCTGCGTAGCACTGATCTGCATCGCAAAGACCTGCGCATCCACTACGAAAGCTACGGCGCTGGACCCGAAGCCCTGGTCTTCGTCCACGGCTGGGCCTGCGACCTGACGTTCTGGCGCGGCCAGGAACCGCTCTACACCGATCCCACCCGCCGCGCACTGCTGATCGATCTCCCCGGCCACGGCTTGAGCGACAAACCACACCGCGCTTATCCCATCGAATTC
>JALYIB010000383.1 GCA_030775965.1 Acidobacteriota bacterium
GTGGATAAAGTCCTCGGGCACTTGCGGCAAATCGTAATTCACCACATGCGCGATGCCGTCGACGTGAATGCCGCGCGCCGCTACGTCGGTGGCGACCAACACGCGATAATCGCCTTTCTTGAATCCGGCCAAAGCCTGATTGCGCTGGCTCTGCGTGCGGTCGCCATGAATACGCGCCGCATCGAAGCCGTTCGTGCCCAGTTTTTTCGCCAGCCGGTCGGCTCCATGTTTGGTGCGGGCGAAAACTAAGAAAGAACCGCTTTCGGCTTCCAGCAGCTTTTTCAGCAGGCTGAGTTTGCGATCCTGCTCCACTTCATAAAGGTGCAAGTCAACCTTATCGACCGGCTTCGAATCGCCGCCGATGGCGATGCGCATAGGGTTTCGTACGTGCGAGTTGATCAGGTGCGCCACCGATTTCTCGATCGTCGCCGAGAAAAACAGCGTCTGCCGCGCGGCCGGAATCTTCTTGAGAATCGCGTGGATGGCGGGAAGGAAGCCCATGTCGAGCATGCGGTCGGCTTCATCCAGCACCAGGAAACGAACGCCGCTCAAGTCGACCAACTTGCGTTCGAGGAAATCGCACAGGCGGCCGGGCGTGGCGATCACAACTTGCGATCCCTTGCGGATGGCGTGCAATTGCGTCGATTCGTTCATCCCTCCCACCACGGTCGAGGAGCGCACCGGCAGGCTGGCCGCGAGTTTGACGGCGGTTTCGTTAACCTGCAGCGCAAGTTCGCGCGTGGGGGTGAGAATGAGGGCGCTAACGCCGGTGGGGCGTTCGCCGCGGGTGAGTAGTTCGTAAATCGGCAGGAGAAAGGCAAGAGTCTTGCCGGTCCCTGTTTGCGCGGTGGCCACCACATCGCGGCCTTCGAGGGCCGGAGGAATCGCCTGCGCTTGCACGGGAGTCGGTTGGACAAACCCGTGACGAGTCAAATTACTCTGCAGCGACGCGCTGAGAGTGAGTTCAGAAAATTTATTCATTCAGATTGTTGTTTTGGGGGAAAAATACAGCGAACCGGCTAACGCTTCAAGGAGGGAGCAGATCTGCTTAACAACAGGATAGCACGCTTTTGTTGCCGCCACCGATCGGGTAGTCAGATAACCCTTTTATTAACCGAAATGCAGGACGTGCACCGGCGCGACTTCCGGCATCGTCACAACTTTTTCACGGTTCATAAAAAATTCGTGTAGAATAGCTGGAAACGGCCCCCGACGCCCGTTGCGGAGGTCTGCTCATGTCTTCTGCCTGGCGGAAGTGGATTGCTGGCTTTTACTGGATCGGCGTGGCTCTAGCAGTGGCTTGCGTCGCGGTTGTTGTGGCGGGGCATATGGCGCGGTTCAGCGCGCTCGAGCGCATCGATTTCCCGTTGTCGTGGGCCTTTGCCGGGATGGCTGGGGTCGCGTTACTGGCGGCGGAGTTGTGCCACTCGATCGCTTCCCCGCCGCGAACGGAAGAACGAAGATCCGCGATTCCCCAAGCCGTCGCGGGAAAATCCAAAAATTAATTTGCTTGGCTGCTGAAAATCCTGATCGCGTCGAACCCCAGCAGGCCCGGCGGCGATCCCGATCCCATGCTCGTTGAGATTGTGCGTGCCGATGAGCGCTGGAAATAGAGTAACCTCAGGCCGGCGAAAAGCAGTCAATACTTAGGATGTCCCTTCACAGAGGAACGGGCAGAAACATGGTGAACAGGAGAATGCCGCGTATGCATCATCGAAACATGTATTTCTCAGCACTGGCGACGGCCGCGGGTTTGAGCATTTTCGCCGCGCTGGGGGCCGCGCAAGCTCCGGCGCCCGCTCCGTTCGTGGTCCATCAGTTGACACCCAACGTTTACTGGGTGGAGGGTGGCGGTGGAAACAGCGGAGTGATCGTAGGCGATAAAGGAGTGATTGTCATCGACGCCAAGAACACCCTGGCGGACGGAAAAGAACTGCTGGATCAGATCGCCAAGATCACGCCGAAGCCGGTAACCACGGTTATTCTTACCCACAGCGACGGAGATCACGTCAACGGGCTGGCAGCCTTCCCGGCGGGCCTCACCATCATCGCCCAGGAGAACAATAAGAAGGAGCAGGAAGCTGCCCTTTCCGCCGGTGGGCGCGGCGCGCCTCCCGCCAATCGTCTGCCGACCCAGTTGATCTCGAAGAATAAAGAGAATCTCAAGATAGACGGCGTGAAACTGGAAGTGTTCCACTGGGCGCCGGCGCACACCAGCGGCGATTTGGTTGTATATCTGCCAAGCCAAAAAATCGTATTTACCGGTGACATTATCACCCTACAAATTCCGGATCCGCTCATCCATCTGGCAAAAAACGGCTCGTCGGAAGGCTGGATCACCACGGTAAAGGGAATTGTGGGCTTGAACTTTAAACGGGCCGTGGCGGGGCACACCTTCGTGCAGAGCAAAGCCGATATACAGAAGCGGCTGGACTATACGGAAGCAAAGCGGGCCAAGATTAAAGATTTAGTGGCCCAGGGCAAGTCTCTGGATGAGATCAAGACCGCCGTCGGCGACCCGCCCCCAGGCCAAGGCCGGGGACCCGGCGGCCGCGGAGGACCGCCCTTCCCCACCTTTACCGAAGTGGTCTACCAGGAGCTCACAAAGAAGGGCGCCTGAGCCGCGGGACCGCGCTATTCCTAGTGACCACGGTAGATTCGGCTTCCCCGTCGAACACTTACTGGGGCTGGCAATTGCAGCCTGCGCCGCTTCCGAGGCGAGCCAGTGCTGAAGGCGCGAGCGGCCTCTCGCCAGGATGCCGCTACGCCACTCGCCTCACAAAGTGCTAAACTAGGGTTGTCTCTGCCACAATCCGTTACGCCTGAGGGCCTTGCCAGCACTCCTGGCGCCAACGTTGGAAAATAAAGTAGTTATACGGAGACAAGTCCGGCAAATTTTGAAAACCAGGAGCACGTTATGGCCGGTCGCGGACCGCAGTCTTTCAAAAAACGGCAGAAGGAACAACTGCGCAAGGAAAAGCAGCAGGAAAAAAACGCCAAGCGGGCGGAGCGCCGTACCGCGGGTGGTGTTTCCCCGCTCGAAGAAGAAATTCCGCTGCTCGATGGCCCGGTGATTTTCGAGGTTGATGAAGCTGACCTGCCGTGGGATGGAACTCCGCGGGTCACCGAAAACGAGACTCATTGAGTCTGACTATGGAATTTGTATTAACGGGATTCCGGCAGGAAGCCAACGTCCGCCGCTTCGCGTTTCAGCGCGTCGCAGGGGACCACAGCCGGACCGAGTTCACCGTGTCGGCGGATATGTCGCTGCTGGTGAAACATAAAATCCCATTGCAGGAATTGCCGCTGCTGTGCCGCGCGCTGCTCGAAGATCAGCAGCAGACCGGTCCCGCCAAAGCGGTTATTTTCACTGAGACCGATATGCTGGTGTACGTCAACCGGCGCAGCGCCGCCAAGGACGAAGCCGATCGCAAACGCGCTCAGCACCGCTCGCCCTTCGTCAAGCGCGCCAAGACCACCTAGCCCGAAAAACACTCGCGTTTCGGGAGTATCATGGCAAACATGGTCACTCCATTTAGAAACGTATTGTTCGCGCTGTGCCTGGCCGCAGCGCTGGCCGCAGCCCCGGTCGACCTCAACAATCCCACCGGCAAAACCGGCGTCATGATGATTGACAAACTCGGCGCGCACGTGCGGTTTTTCGATCCGGCGACCTGGAAAGAAATTGCAAACATCGAGATGGCCGTGAACCCCCACGACTTTGTCGTCACCGCCGATCACAAGACCGCCTACATTCCGATTTACGGCGATGGTGTCTACGCCAAGAATCCGCATCCGGGACACGAGGTTGCGATCGTGGATCTGGTGGCGAAGAAACTGGTGGGGTCGATCGACGTCTCGCCCAACGTGGCTCCGCACGGCATTCAGATCGACGCAACCGGCATGATTTACGTGACATGCGACATCAGCCGCAAAGTGCTAGTCATCGATCCTAAAGCGCGCAAGGTTGTCGATACCATCGACAACGAAGGCACGGGACATTGGATCGGCATTCTACCCGACGGCAGCAAGCTCTACGTCACGAATAAGAAGGATAAGCGCTACGTGAGCGTCATCGATTTGAAGTCCCATAAAATCGTGGCGCGCGTCCCCACCCCCGGCGGCAGCGAAGGCGTCGCGGTCGCGCCCGACGGCAAGCGCGTAGTGGTGATGGACTCGACCGACCCCGTGATGATGGTCATCGATCCCGCGACCGACACAGTAATCGACCGCGTGACCCTGAAGGACAACACCGGCAGCGCTTATAAAGTGAAGTACAGCCTGGACGGCAGCAAGATCTTCACCATGACCTTGCGCGGAGCCTTCGTCAACGAAGTGGACGCGGCAAATCTTCACGGCGAGCAGAAAGTGCTAACAGTGGGCAAGGACCCCATGGGTTTCGCCTTCTCCCCAGACGGCAAGACCATGCTGGTAGCGAACCACGGTGACGGATCCGTGTCCGTGATAGATCTCAAAGAGTGGAAAGTAGTGAACACTTTCCACGCCGGCGCCGGAATCGAGACGTTGACTTATTACTAAGCCTTGCTGAGCGCCGCCACCCCAGGCAGTTCGACCCCGCCCAGAAACTCCAGCGACGCGCCGCCGCCTGTCGAGATGTGCGAAATCTTGTCCGCCACCCCAGCGGATTTGACAGCCTTCTCGGAGTCGCCCCCTCCCACCACGCTCACGGCCCCAGAAGCCGCCACAGCCTTCGCCAGCGCCACCGTGCCTTTATCGAACGGTGGCATCTCAAACACCCCCATGGGCCCGTTCCAAATAATCGTCTTCGCGCCAGCGATCACCTTTGAGTACGCGTCGATCGTCTTAGGCCCAATGTCTAAACCCATCTTCCCGTCCGGCACCCGGTCGACCACTTCGTTCTCCGCCCCGGCCTTCAACTCCGCAGCCACCACGTGATCCAGCGGCAGCATCAACTTGTCCCCGCTGGCAGCCATCAACTCTTTCGCCAGCTCGATCTTGTCTTCTTCGACTAGCGATTTCCCGGTGCTCTCGCCGCGCGCGCGCAGGAACGTATAAGCCATCGCCCCGCCGATCATTAAACGATCCACCACCTTCATCAAGTTCTGAATCACTTCGATTTTGTCCGAAACTTTCGCGCCGCCTAAAATCGCCACGCAAGGCCGCTTCGGATTCTTGGTGACCTTGGTCAGGTATTCGAGCTCCTTGTCCATCAGCAACCCCGCGGCGGCCTGCTTGACGTAAGCGATCATGCCCACCGTCGAAGCGTGAGCGCGGTGCGCGGAGCCGAAAGCGTCGTTCACGTAGACGTCGCAGAGCGACGCTAATTGACGTGAAAAAGCCGCGTCGTTCTTTTCCTCTTCCGGGTGGAAGCGAAGATTCTCCAGCAGCAGCACTTCGCCTGGCTTGGGAAGCATCGCTTCAACCTGCGGGCCCACGCAATCCGGGGCCATCGCCACCGGCTTGCCCAGCAGCGCCGACAGCCGTTCCGCGCACGGCGCCAGACTCATCTCCGGATTCGGCTTGCCCTTCGGACGTCCCAGATGGCTCGCCAGGATCAGCGCCGCTCCGTGATCGAGCGCGTATTGAATACTGGGAAGCGAAGCCTTAATGCGCTTGTCGCTGGTGATTTCTTTTCCGCCGGGGGCCAGCGGAACATTGAAATCCACACGCATGAAGACGCGCTTGTTTTTAAGATCCAGGTCGCGGATGGAGAGGGTGCTCACCTTCTCAATATAACGGGATTTCCCCTTCACATTCCGAAGAGCGGCCAGTATTTTTCAGGCAGTTTATTCGGGCGGAAGTCCCGCCCGCAGAAGACGTGTTTGGTAAAACCGTGGGCCAGCCGCGCGCCGCTGGTCTGGTCGAACACTTCGTAATCGAAACGGACCACGCGCGGAGAAGCCTCGTTCAAAGTCGTTGCAATGCGCACTTCATCGTCATAGCGGGCGGGAGCCTGATAGCGGCAGTTGGCCTCGACGACCACCAACAAGATGCCATCGGCCTCCTCCATATCGCGGTAACGGATGCCCCGCGCGCGGCAGAATTCCACCCGTCCCACCTCCATCCAGATCAAATAATTGGCGTAGTAAACCACCCCCATTTGGTCGGTTTCGGCGTAGCGCACGCGCAGGCTGGTATCGATGGGGGTATTGACGCGAGTAACAACGGGCTCCATCCCGCCGATTATAACCTTCGCTGAAACCGGACCGGCCGCAAAGCAGTCTGTTACTATGTGCACAGTGCGCATTCGAGTGTTGTTTTTTGGGGTAATTCGTGACGTCGTGGGGCTCCGCGAGGACACCTTGGATCTTCCCGGCGGCGGCAGCCTGGGCGCGGTTTTCGAGCATTACGCCGCTCGCTTTCCGCGGCTCCGCGACATGTCGGGAAGTACCGTGCTGGCTCTGAACCAACAGTTTTCTTCGCCCGCGGCGCTTTTAGCGGAGGGTGACGAAGTGGCGCTTCTGCCCCCGGTCAGCGGCGGCTCCGGCTACACCCAGCAAGTCTCCGATCCCTCTGGGAATTTCTTCGCCTTGACGCGCGACGCCATCGACGGCACCGCTCTCGCGCGCCAGCTTCTACGCGGCGAAGACGGGGCGTTCGTCAACTTCGAAGGCGTGGCGCGCAACAATACCCAGGGCCGTGCCACGCGCTATCTCGAATACGAATGTTACGAACCGATGGCCCTGCGCATGATGGCCGAGATCGGCTCCGACATTGCCCGCAGCCACCAGATCGGACGCATCGCCTTGGTGCACCGCCTTGGACGTTTGGAAATCAGCGAGACCAGCGTCGCCGTGGTGGTGACAGCCCCCCACCGCCGCCCCGCCTTCGACGCCGCGCTTGAAGCAATCAACCGTCTGAAGAAAGTGGTCCCGGTCTGGAAGAAAGAATACTTCGTCGACGGCGAAGTATGGGTGGACGGCGAATGGGACGCCGCTGTCGTTAAAGCACAAAATGGTTAAGGCACAAGGTGGTTAAGGCACAAGCATGAGGAGAGTCGCTTTACTGGCCGTGCTCTGCTCGGGACTCCCGGCGCAGGACGCGAATTTCAAGATCGATGTCCAGTTGGTGCGTCTGCTGGTCACAGTGAAAAACGCCGGAGGCGATTTGATCGGAACCCTTGAAAAGCGCGACTTCGCGGTGTTCGATAAAGATGTACCGCAGGAGATCACCCTTTTCGAGCATCAGACCACGCAGCCCCTGTCGGTCACGCTGTTGATCGACACCAGCGGCTCCACGGCCAAGGATCTGAAGTACGAAACCGTGTCCCTCACCAGATTTCTAAATGCGCTGGTGAAGGAAGGCAATCCCGACGACGCTGCCTCGCTTTACAGTTTCAACGATCAAGTTACCCTGCTGAATTCGTTTACCCGCCGCCTGGGGCGTCTGGAAGACAGCCTGCGTCCCTTAAAAGCCGACGCCGGAAC
>JALYIB010000384.1 GCA_030775965.1 Acidobacteriota bacterium
GCGCACCACGGCGCGGCGCACCGCGCGCGCCAGCGCCGCGGCGTCACAATTGCTCTTGACCAGATAGTCCTCGGCGCCTTCTTGAATCATCTCTAGGGCCAGCGACTCGCTATCGGCCGAGCTGAGAATCACGAGGGGCGTTTTTGGCGCGCGGGCGCGGGTTTGCGTAAAGGTGTCCATCCCGCTGCAATCGGGCAGGCCCAGGTCGAGGAGAATCACGTCCACGCCGCCGCGTTCGAGACGGGTCATGCCGTCGGCCAGCGAATCGGTCCAGTTGAGCACAAATCCGGCGCCCGCCGTGCCATGCGCCAGCCAGTGCTGCACCAGTTGCGCGTATTGCGGGCTGTCCTCAATCAGTAGAACCGTGAGAGTGTTTTCTTCCACTTCTTCTCCTCGCTGCAAAATGCCGGGCGCGCCGGATTACTGGCCTCTTCGGCCGGCGGCGCTCCAGTATGAGCCGCGTACCGCTTCAAGTCGCGCGCACGGCGTGTGCCTCGGCTTCGAGATACGCCGGCGCGGGCCGGGCGCGAGCCCGTTGGGCCTCGAGCCAGTCCGCCGAGCACGGCAATTCGGCGTAAAAACGGCTGCCCTTGCCGGGGTGGCTGATCACCCCCACTTTGCCCCCTTGCGCTTCGACCAGGCGCTTGGTGAGGGCCAGTCCCAGGCCGGTTCCTTGCACTTCTTTGGACAGGCCGGCGTCCAGCTGATGGAAATCCTGAAACAGCCGGTCGAGGTCTTGGGGCGCGATGCCGATGCCGGTGTCCTCCACTTCCAGGTGGAAGGTGGAATCTTCGGCAAAATGCGCGTGCACGGTGACGCGGCCGCCGGGCGGCGTGAACTTGAGGGCGTTTGAAACGTAGTTGAGCAGTACCTGGCGCAATCTCTGCGGGTCCAGAAAAATTTCAATGGCCGACATTTGCACGTCCGTCGTCAAGCTAATGTTGCGCGCGGAGGCGAACAGCTTGGGTCCGGCGATGGTTTCGCGGATCAGGTCGGGCAGACAGATGCGCTCGGGGTGGAAGGGCATGGTGCCGGATTCGACGCGCGCCAGATCGAGCACGTCGTTGATGAGCGTGAGCAGGTGCTTGCCGTTGGCCAGAATATCCTGGGTGAAGTCCTGCTGCTCGGTGGAGAGCGCGCCCACTTTGCCGTCGACCAGCAATTCGGCGAAGCCGATGACGGCGGTCAGCGGAGTCCGCAGCTCATGCGACATGTTGGCCAGGAAAATGCTTTTCATGCGGCTGGCCGATTGCGCGCGGCGATATTGTTCCTCGAGCTCCAGATTCTTGCGGCGCAGAGCTTGCTCGGCGGCCAGGTTCTGGCGGCGTAGACCGCTCTCCTCGAGCACGCGCTCGACGGCGGGGCCGACGCGCAGAATGCTGCTTTTCGAGAGATAATCGGCTGCGCCTTTTTTGAGGTATTCGACCACCTGGCCTTCCTTCGAACTGGCGGTAAGCACGATAAAGGGGATCTCGAAAGCGGAGTCGCGCAAAATCTCCAGGGCCCGCAAGCTGCCGAACCCGGCCAGCGCATCCACCGCCAAAATGACGTCCGGGCGGGGTTCGAGGCGAGCCGCGAAATCCGCTTCCGTGGCTACTCTTTGGCAGTGCGCGTCGAAGCCAAAACGCGCTAGTTCATTGGCGATTCGTTCAAAATCAGCCAGGTTGTCTTCAACAATCAGGATGGAGAGTGGGCTAGGCATGAGCGCTTCCTTGGGATGGCTTATCGGCGGGCCCACGGCAATCTTAAGAAAAGTCGCCCGGCGTTCGCCGCGCTCATACTTTCCGCGGGCGCGACGATCTGTACCGCTTATGGGTGGAGATCCGGTTCTGATCGTCGACGATAACGCTGTGAATCTGAAATTGGTGCGCGCGGTGCTCGCCGCCGACGGCTACGACATTCGCACGGCCGCCGATGGACCCGAGGCCTGGACGGTGCTCGAGCAGTTCCGGCCGCGGCTGATTCTGATGGACGTCCAGTTGCCCGGCGCCGATGGCTTCGAGCTGACGCGGTGCCTGAAGCTCGATCCCGCTACGCGGGACATTGTTGTGCTGGCGATTACGGCATACGCGATGCCGGGAGACGAGGAAAAAGCCTACACCGCGGGCTGCAGCGGCTACCTTACCAAGCCGGTGGATACACGCACGCTGCCGGCGACCGTGAAGCTGCATATGGGAGCGCGGCCGGTGGCGCAGCCGGCATTTGAAGCGGGCGATTACCATGACCTGCTGACCGAGCTGCGAGCCAACTTTTTGTTGGAGGGCGAAGAAGAAGCAAGTGCATTGCTGAGCACTCTGGCGCAGGGCTTTACGCTCGACCGGGCGCAACGGATAGCCCATCGCTGGACCGGGATTGCGGGGATATTGGGCTTCGCGGAAATTGCCCGGCAAGCGCGCGGCATTGAAGATTTCCTGGCGGAGCCGGGGGGACGCGCATACCAGGGCGCGGCCAGCCAGATGATTCAGGCGGGTGAATGCGTGAGCCGCCTGCGCGCGGAGCTGCTGCTGATCCGCGAGATGTTTTCGCATGCCGTATGCGGGCGCCGGGAGACTCCGGAACTGCCGCCGCCGGTGCGCGAGCTGCTGGGGCATAAGAAGTTCGCGGTGATCGGCTTTGAGCGCGCCGAGGCGGCGCGTGTCACCGGGGCGCTGGCGCACGCGCGCGCGTCCTACCGGGTGTTTGACGATCTGCCCGATAACCGCACGCTGCAACCTTTTCAGGGCGCGGTGGTGAATGTCTGCCAAGGCGAAGGGATTTTTTCCTGGGCACAGAGCGGTCCCGGAGGCGGCGGGGTGAAGTCCATCCTGTTTATCGGATCCGCGGAGACGCTGTTGCGGCGCGAAGCGGGGATTCCCGAGCCCAGCTGGGATTTTCTGCTAGGTCCCTGGGATGCCGACGAGTTGATCTTCAGGGCCTACCGGCTGTTTGCCCGAGCGGCGGATGGCAGTCGCAAGAATTGAAGGTTTCCCATGTTTTCCACCATTGACAAAAGCACCAAGAATACCCAGCAGCAGACCACCTGGGAGCAGCGGCTGCTCAAAAACACGGGGCGCGCGAAGGCGGCTCCGACGCCCGAGTATCAGGAGCTAAAGTTCACGCTGCACCGCAAACTGGTGGACAAAATCAACCTGGATGCGTTGGCCAGCATGGACAACCAGAAGATGCGCGGCGAGGTTCGCCAAGCGCTCTTGGGGCTGATCGACGCCGAGCCTACGCTGTTAAGCTCCCACGAAAAGCAACAGATTTGCGATGAAGTATTGGATGAAGTTTTTGGACTGGGGCCGCTCGAACCGCTGCTCAAGGACCCGACGATTTCCGACATTCTCGTGAACACGTATAAGCATGTCTACGTCGAGCGGCGCGGGCTGCTGGAGTTGACTACAGTAGCATTCCGCGACGATCAACATCTATTACGCATCATCGACAAGATCGTCAGCCAGGTGGGGCGGCGCATCGACGAATCGACGCCCATGGTCGACGCGCGCTTGAGCGACGGCTCGCGCGTAAACGCGATCATTCCGCCCTTGGCCGTCGACGGCCCCATTCTTTCCATTCGCCGCTTCTCGACAGACAAGCTGATGCCCAACGATCTGGTGGAGCGCAACGCGCTGACGCAGGGCATGATCGAAATTCTGGAGGCGGCGGTCAAGGCCAAGCTGAACATCATCATTGCGGGCGGAACCGGGTCGGGTAAGACCACGCTGCTGAATGCGCTGTCAATATTCATTAATCCCAAGGAACGGATTGTGACCATCGAGGACGCGGCTGAATTGCAGCTCAAGCAGCCGCACGTGGTGCGCCTGGAAACCCGGCCCGCCAATCTAGAAGGCGGCGGCGCGGTGCGCCAGCGCGAGCTGCTGGTCAATAGCCTGCGTATGCGGCCGGACCGGATTGTCGTCGGCGAAGTCCGCGGCGAGGAGGCGCTCGACATGCTGCAGGCCATGAACGCGGGCCACGACGGCTCGCTGACCACGGTCCACGCCAATTCGCCGCGCGATGCGATTTCGCGCCTGGAAGTGATGGTGTCGATGGCCAATTCCAACATGCAAGTGAACGCCATCCGCCAGCAGATCGCCAGTGCCGTGCACCTTCTCGTGCAGGCCAGCCGTTTTAGCGATGGCTCGCGCCGCGTGACCGGCATCACGGAGGTGACCGGGATGGAAGGCCAGATCATTACACTACAGGATTTATTCGTCTTCGAAAAACGCGGCATCGATCCCGAGGGCAGGGTGATTGGGCGCTTCGCGGCCACCGGTATCCGCCCCAAATTCTACGAGAAGCTGGTGAGCGCGGGCATCCGGCTGCGCACGGAGATCTTCGAGGAAGTGGTGGAGGTCTAAGGAATCGACTTGAGCGGCCAGATGGCTTCGACTTGATTGCCGCGGCACGCATAAAGGGCGCTGTAAAGATTCACCGTCGGGTCGCAGTGCGGCGGGATGAACTCGAGCTTGTCGCCCAGGCGCGGGCGCTTGGCGGGATCGTCGACATCCACGTAGCCGAATTCGTCGCCACCCCAGCGGTATCCGGACCCTGGCAGGTTCGCGGCCTCTGGCCCATAGCCGCGGTCTGTTGAAAATGACTTCGTTCCCGCGTCGACGCTCACGAAGTTATCGTGATTGGCGCTGACCACGGTCCCGAGCACGGTGATGCCCTGGCGGAAGTCCAACCCCGCGCGGCGGTAGGCCAGATCCATCAACACGAACGAGCCGGCCTGTAATTCGGTGAGCTCGGGAAGCATAGTATCGATTTGCCAGGTGCCGGTGCTGCCGCCGGAGAGGATCTCGGTGGAGAGTCCTTTGCGGGCCATGGCGTCGCGGGTTTCGGCGGCGTGGGCGAACACTTCCTGCGACACGCGTGTCCGTTCCCCATCGGGCGACGCATGGGAGCCCACCACCGAGTAGGCTTGCAGGCCGCGCAGATTCAGGTTGCTGGCCCGATCGACGGCTTCGGCGATTTCGAGCGCCTGCGTCAAAGAGCGCGCGCCCGTGCGATGATCGCCCACGTCGAGATCCACCAGCACGTCGAGTTTGCGGCCGGCGTTCTGGTACCACTCAACCTGCTGGACGTGATCGACGACTACCATCGCGCCGGTAAGGGCGATGCGCGCGATCTTCGCGGGGTCGGCCACCGGCGAGGTCAGCAGTAGGCCACTGATGCCGCCTTTCGACATCATTTCGGCTTCGGCGAGCGTGGCCACGCACACGCCGCAGGCTCCGGCGGCGAGCTGACGTTTGGCGATCTCGACGCATTTGTGAGCCTTGGCGTGAGGGCGCAGAGCTTTGCCGGAGCGGCGCACCTGCTCCAACATACGGGCGAGGTTGGCCTCGAAGGCATCCAGATCGAGGAGCAAGGCGGGTGTAAGAATTTCTTTCTTGAGCAAGTTTATAGTGTACTCCGTATGCTAATCTGGAGTGCTTTATGAGCTTGGTGCAGTTGGAACCGCGCGTGGACGCTGGCGCTTTAGAGCGCGAATTGAAGCAGCAAATTACCGGCGAAGTCCGCTTCGACGCGATTTCCCGTGCGTTGTATTCGACCGACGCCAGCGTCTATAAAATTCGACCCCTGGGTGTGGCGATTCCGAAGACGCGCGAAGACATGATTCGTATCGTCGAGATCTGCGGGCGCTGGCGTTGTCCCATCACCCTGCGCGGTGGCGGAACCTCGCAGGCGGGGCAGGCGATCGGCGAAGGGATTCAGGTCGACACCTCGAAATATTACAACCGCGTGCTCGAAGTGAACGCGGCCGAGCGTTGGGTGCGCGTCGAGCCGGGCGTGGTGCTGGATGAGTTGAACGCGCAACTGGCTCCGCTGGGCATGCGCTTCGCGCCGGATATCTCGACGGCCAGCCGCGCGACCATCGGCGGGATGATGGCCAACAATTCCTGCGGCGCGCGCAGTGTGCTTTACGGGAAAACCATCGATCATGTTTTGGAGCAAACGGTGTTGCTTTCCGACGGCAGCATCGCGCACTTTCGCGAGATGCCGCGCAGTGAAGTGCCCGTGGGCGATTCGCTCGAAGCTGCTTGCTACCGTGCGGTGTTGGGGCTGGCTCATGAGCACGCCGCTGAAATCGACCGCCGCTATCCCAAGGTAGTCCGCCGCGTCGGCGGCTACAACCTGGACGAATTTGCCGATCAAGGCAAGACGGTGAATCTGGCGAAAATCATGGTGGGCTCGGAAGGCACGCTGGGCGTGGTGCTCGAAGCCAAGCTCAACTTGGTGCCACTACCCAAGGCGAAGGCAGTAATGGTAATCGGCTTCGAGCAACTGCTGGAATCGCTTTCGGCGGCTCCCGTAATTCTCACGCACAAGCCTTCGGCGGTGGAGGTTATGGATAAATCCATCCTCGATCACACGCGGCAGAATGCCGTGCTCGACCGCATTCGCAACACCTACGTCTCGGGCGATCCGGGCGCGACTTTGTGCGTCGAAATGTACGCGGATCGCAAGGAAGATCTACCGCCGCGTATGCAGGCGCTCGAAGAAGATTTGCGGGGACGCAAGCTCGGATACCACTATCACACCGAGACGGAGTTGCCCGGGCAAGCTCGCATCTGGAGCTTGCGCGAAGCGGCGCTGGGCCTGTCGACCGCCATGAAGGACGACGCCAAATCCATTTCGTTTGTCGAGGACACGGCAGTGGCGCCGGAAAAGCTGAGCGCGTTCATCGGTCGGTTTTTGGAGGTGGTGCGCGGCCATAATACTTCGGCCGGGGTGTACGCACATGCGTCGGTGGGTTGCCTGCACGTTCGTCCGGTCGTCAATATGAAGACCGAAGAAGGCGTGCGGCAATTCGAAGCCATCGCCAAGGACGTCGCCGATCTGGTGCTGGAATTCGGCGGGGCGCTATCGGGCGAACACGGGGATGGCTTGGTGCGCGGTCCTTTCATGCGGCAGATGTTCGGCGACACGCTCTACGAAGCGTTCCGCGAAGTGAAGCGTACTTTCGATCCGCACGGCATTTTCAATCCCGGCAAGATTGTGGACGCGCCGCCCATCACGTCGAATCTGCGCTTCGGCGCGGGCTATCGGACTCCGAATCCGAAGACCTGGTTTGATTATTCGGAATACGGCGGCCTCGGCGGGGCGGTGGAAATGTGCAGCGGCGTGGGTGCGTGCCGGAAGAAGCTTTCTGGAACGATGTGTCCTTCCTACATGGCCACGCGCGAGGAATCCGATTCGACGCGCGGCCGTGCGAACGTGTTGCGGCTGGCCATGGCGGGGCAGGTGGAGGGCGAAAAAGGGTTGGGCGATGAGGGCGTCTACAAGGCGCTGGACCTCTGTCTCGAATGCCGCGCGTGCAAGGCGGAGTGTCCGGTGGGCGTCGACATGGCGCGCTACAAGAGCGAATTTCTGGCGGATTATTATTCGCGTCACGGCACGCCATTGCAGGCGCGCGCGTTGGGCAACACGGCCAACCTGGCCAAGCTGGGTAGCGCGTTCGCTCCGCTTTCCAATTGGATAGCGGGTAGCGGATGGAATAAGAAGCTATTGGGTCTCGACCCGCGGCGCAAGCTTCCCGAGTGGCGGCGCGATACGTTTTCGCATTGGGCCGCGCGGAAAACGCAAACCAAGGGAACGAAGCGTGTCACGCTCTTCAACGACACATTCACCAATCACTACGACCCGGAAATCGGCATCGCGGCGGTGGAGATTCTGGAGCGCGGCGGCTGTACCGTCGACGTGATCCGGCCGGGGTGCTGCGGACGGCCGCTCATCTCGAAAGGCCTGCTAGCCGAGGCCCGCGCGCAAGCCGGGCAGTTAGTGGAAGCGCTCTACCCCATTGCCGAGCGCGGCGAAAAAATTCTGTTCTGCGAACCCAGTTGCCTTTCGGTGATCAAAGAAGACGCCGCGTCGCTGCTGCGTGGCGAGCAACAGCAAAAAGCCCGCACAGTCGCCAAGGCCGCTCTGCTGTGGGAAGAATACGCGGCCACGCTAGACCTGCCGCTGCGCAGCGGCCCCAGCAAGATTTTGCTTCATGGGCACTGTCATCAGAAATCGATGGGGCTGCTGGAGGCTACGAAGTCGCTGCTGGCGCGCATTCCGTCCACCACCGTTGTAGATCTTGACGCCGGTTGCTGCGGCATGGCGGGGTCGTTCGGATATTCCAAGGATCACTACGACGTTTCGGTGGCAATCGCCAACCGTAAGCTACTGCCCGCGGTGAAGGCCATGAAACAGGGCGAGATCTTAGTGGCGGTGGGAACGTCGTGCCGGCATCAGGTGGCGGATCTCGCGGGGGCCACCGCTGTCCACCCCGCGGTTTTAATCCGCAGTCTTCTTTCGTAGGATGGTATGATCACTCGTTTGTGGCAATTCAACCTCCCCGTCCGTTAACGCAGGCTGCCGCGAGACCCGGTCAGTCCTCGCGCGAACGCCCTACGCACGTGCGTCATGTCGTCCTTGGCTTGACGGTGGCGGCGTATATGATCACCTACATGGACCGGCAGATCCTGGCGGTCGCTCGCCCGGTGATCCGCGACGAACTAGGGATCTCCCTGGTGATGATGGGCTGGATCACCTTCAGTTTCCGCATCGCTTACGCGTTGTTTCAAATTCCCGGTGGCTGGCTGGGCGATCGTTTCGGCGCGCGGCGTGCGCTGACGGCGGTGGTCGCGTGGTGGAGCATCTTCACGGGGATTACGGCGCTGGCATGGAACGCGGTTTCAATGCTGGTGATTCAAGTTTTCTTTGGGCTGGGCGAAGCCGGTGCGTTCCCCATCGCCACCCGTTCGCTGGCGCGCTGGATGCGACCAACGGAGAGAGGTTACGCGCAGGGGATC
>JALYIB010000385.1 GCA_030775965.1 Acidobacteriota bacterium
GATCGCGGCAAGCCCCGGCTTCGACATGCGTCGCGCCGTAGTAAATTCCCGTGCCTTCGAACTGCGCCAGATTCGGCAGATCCAGTCTGCGATAGCGGCTCCCGGCGGCCATGATGACAGCCCGCCCCCGCGCCGCTTTTCCGTCGTCCAATTGAATCGTGTATGCCGGCCGCCCCGTCTGAAGCGCCGTAGCCGAGCGCGCAATTGAAATCCGCGCCCCGAATTTTTCCGCCTGCACGAAAGCGCGGTTGGAAAGCTCCTGTCCGGAAACGCCCATCGGAAAACCCAAATAGTTTTCGATACGCGAGCTCGACCCCGCCTGCCCGCCGGGAGCGTTCCGTTCGATCACCATGACGCTCAAACCCTCGGACGCTCCATAAACGGCCGCCGCCAGGCCACTGGGCCCCGCGCCAATCACCACCAGATCGCACACCTCGCCTTGATCGATCTCCTCGTTGAATCCGAAGCACGCGGCCGCTTCGGAATTTGTGGGATTGCGCAGAGCTTTTTCTCCGCGGCAGATCAGCACCGGAATGTCGCTGACAGCGAAACCGAACTGTTCGAGAATGGTGGTGACCGACGCATCGGCGTCGACATCCAGATAGGTGTGCGGATGTCCGTTGCGCGTCAGAAACTCGCGCAGGCGCAGCGTATCGCTCGAATGGCCGGAGCCTAGCAGCACCGCGTCGCCGAAAGAGTGCGCGATCAAATACACGCGGCGCTGAATGAACGCGTTGAGAAATGTTTCGCCCAGCTCGGCGTCCGTGCGCATGATTTGGCGCAGATGGACGCGATCGATCTCGAGCAGCTTGCTCGCGTCTGGCGTACGCAGGCGCACCAGGCTGCGCCGCCCCGAAAGCATATTTACTTCGCCGTTGAATTCTCCCCGGCCCAGGATGCGCAGACGCGATTCGCCCAGGGCCGAAACCGCCAGCAGCTCCAGGCTGCCGCTGAGGACCACGAAAACGCCGCGATGCGCGTCGCCCTGCTCCACCACAACTTCGCCGGCACGAGTGGGCAGTTCGCGCCCAAACGGAGCCAAGCGCGCGATCTGCGCGTCGTCGAGCTTCGGGAACATGAAATCAGTGGAATCGGGAGTATCGGCCATGTCTCACCGCGCGGGAAACTCCTTTTAGTTTAAGCGGCAGCGCCGCCGATTCCGCGACGCCACACCCGCCCCTTGCGATTCAGGGTTTTTGGGCCAATCGGTTTACGAAGTCCACATCGCCTTCGAGAAAATCATATTCCGGAAGCCGCTGCCGCTCCGCCCAGGCGATCTGCGCGAACTCGAAATTCCGCGGTTCGCCCACGAACTGGGTCACGCGGAAAAAGATCAGATGCGTAGGCGGCTGCGCGGCGTAGCTGAAGTCGTAGCGCTCGATCTCTTCGCCGATTTGTGCGTCAATGCCGAGTTCTTCGCGCAACTCGCGCGCCAGCGCCGCACGCGGCTCCTCGCCAGGCTCCACTTTGCCGCCCGGAAACTCCCACTTGAGCCCGTGCCGGCCGCGCGCTTTGCGCTGCCCGATCAAAATCCGTCCGTCGCGTTCAATCACCGCCGCCACCACTTCCATTAGCGATAATTGAAGCACGAATGCACAGTGAGCGTCTGCTGGACCACTTTCAAAACCCGCGCAATCCCGGTGAACTGGCGCCGCCCGCGGTGAAAGTTGACGTCACCAACCCCGCGTGCGGCGACATGCTGCGGCTTTCGGCGCGCTTTGAGAACGGTCGCGTGGCCGAAGCGCGCTTCCTCACGCGCGGCTGCACCGCGGCCATCGCGTCCAGTTCCGCGCTCACCGAGTGGATGACCGGGAAAACACCGGCGGAACTCACGCTCATCACGTCCGGCACGATCGAAGAAGGGGTGGGCGGCCTGGAACCCGCCTCCCAACACGCCGCCGTGCTGTGAGTAGACGCCGTTCGACAATTGCTGGCCGCGGCCTCGCGAACTGCGTGAGAATAGAGGACAGTGACTTCTTTCGACTTTCGTCCCCGTACCCGCATCCTGTTCGGCGCCGGTGAATTCGCGCGCCTGGGCGAAGTGGCTCGCGAACAGAACGCCACCCGCTGTCTTCTGATCGCCGGCCGGAGTTCGGCCGACTCCGGCCACGCGCAGGAAGCCGTGCGCTCGCTGAAGGCGCGCCGCATGGACGTTGTAGCGTTCCACGATTTCACGGCCAACCCCACCGTCGCGATGGTGGAAGCCGCGCGGGAATACGCCGCTCCGCAGGCCGTGAATCTACTGGTGGGCCTGGGCGATGGCGCTGCGCTCGATTTCGCGAAACTGGTGAACGTGCTGCTCTCAAACGGCGGTTCGCTTCGTGATTACTGCGGTTACGGCAACGTTCCCAAGCCGCTGCTGCCCATGATCGCCGTGCCCACGACCGCGGCCCACGGCAGCGAGGCGCAGGGCAACGCCGCCATCGCCGATCCCAGCTCGCGTTCGAAAATGATCTGCGGCGATCCCAAGATTTTTTACCGCACCGCCATCCTGGATCCGAAACTAACGCTGGGGCAAACCGCCGCGGCCACGGCGGCCAACGGCTACGTCGCCATTGCGAACGCGGTCGAGACGCTGCTTTCGACGCGCCGCACGCCCGTCTCGGAATGCTTTTCGCGCGAAGCATGGCGTTTGCTAGAGGCGAGTTTCGCGCGCGTCGTGCGCGTCCCGGAAGATCTGGAGGCG
>JALYIB010000386.1 GCA_030775965.1 Acidobacteriota bacterium
CGGTCGACGCCAAGAACCACGCCGACGCGCTGGTGCATTCCACCGAGAAGGCGCTGGCCGAGCAGCTTGTTGTCGGCCGCCATCTCGCGCTCGCCCTGGAACACGCGGATCGTCACCGCGCTCTGACTGTCCTCGGCGGTGGAGAACACCTGGCTCTTCTTGGTCGGGATCGTGGTGTTGCGGTCGATGATGCGGGTGAACACGCCGCCCAGCGTCTCGATGCCGAGCGACAGCGGCGTCACGTCGAGCAACAGCACATCCTTGACGTCGCCTTGGAGCACGCCGGCCTGAATGGCGGCGCCGATCGCCACGACTTCATCCGGGTTGACGCCCTTGTGGGGCTCCTTGCCGAACAATTGTTTCACGACCTCCTGCACCTTGGGCATACGGGTCATGCCGCCGACCAACACAACCTCATTGATCTCAGCGGCGCTCAGGCCTGCGTCCTTCAACGCCTGCCGGCACGGCTCCACCGTCTTCTGCACGAGGTCATCGACCAGCGCCTCGAACTTGGCGCGGGTGAGCTTCATGGTCAGATGCTTCGGACCCGACGCGTCCGCCGTGATGAACGGCAGGTTGATCTCGGTCTGCGTGGTGGAGCTGAGCTCGATCTTCGCCTTCTCGGCGGCTTCCTTCAGCCGTTGCAGCGCGAGCTTGTCGCGGCGGAGATCAATGCCCTGGGTCTTTTGGAATTCGTCGGCCAGATAGCTGACCAGACGCATGTCGAAATCTTCGCCGCCCAGGAACGTGTCACCGTTCGTGGACTTCACTTCGAACACGCCGTCGCCAATCTCGAGAACCGAAATGTCGAAGGTGCCGCCGCCGAAATCGTAGACCGCGATGGTCTCGTTCTTCTTGCGATCCAACCCATAAGCCAGCGCCGCCGCCGTCGGCTCGTTGATGATGCGCATTACTTCGAGGCCCGCGATCTTGCCGGCGTCTTTGGTAGCCTGCCGCTGCGCGTCATTGAAATAGGCCGGTACCGTGATGACGGCTTTGGTGACCTTCTCGCCCAGATAAGCCTCGGCCGCTTCCTTCAGCTTGCCCAGAATCATCGCCGAAATCTCCGGCGGCGAATACTTCTTCCCGCTGATGTCCACGCGGGCGTCCTGGGTGTCCCCAGCAACGATATTGTAAGGAACCAGCTTCATTTCCTGGCTCACTTCATCGAAGCGCCTTCCCATGAAGCGCTTAATCGAATAAACCGTGTTCTCGGGATTGGTGACCGACTGCCGCTTCGCCACCTGTCCCACCAACCGCTCGCCGCTCTTGGCGAAGCCGACTACCGACGGAGTCGTCCGCCCACCTTCCTGGTTTGGAATCACGACCGGCTGGCCGCCTTCCATAACGGCAACCACCGAGTTGGTGGTGCCTAGATCGATCCCAATGATTTTGCTCATAATCTTCGCATTCTCTCTTCCGTTACTGTGCGTTAGAACTCTTGGCCTAAGACTTAGCCTGATGCCATTATGCAAGCTTAGTGTGTTATTGTCAAGTCTTGTGACGTCGCCAGGTGCGATCGATTCAATAAGCTTTTCTTAATCAATAGCTTAATGAACCAATCCACTTGACTGGCAGGTAAGCGGCCGTAGCGTTGGCAAGCTTTTCGTCTGCTGTGACAAGCGTGCCTCCGCAGGAAACTGCCAACGCCACATAAAGGCTATCGTAGAAAGTGCGGCTGTACCGATGAGCGATGGCAAAGGCCGCTTCCAGCAACGGCTCGGAAAGCGCCGTCTCGATACGGTAATTCCGCAACTCCCGGATAGAATCCTTAGCCATCGCTTCCGTACAGCGTCCGCGATGGGCGGCCTTCCACAAAATATTACCCATTTCCGACCAGAACAGATCGGGCACGATAAATTCAATCCGCCCCCGATTTCGCTGGTCCAGCAGATCTAGCGCTTCGGCTTCCCAGGGCTCGCCCGCCCACACCAGCCATTTCGCGGCGACGCTCGCGTCGACCACTAGCAGGTTCAACGCTCGCGGTCCTCGCGTTGCATCTTCTCAGTGCTCGGAAACGGCCCGGCCCCCGGCGGCGAGTCTTTCTTCAGCTGGAGAACATAATCCAGAAACTTCTTCCGTCTTTTCAATTCCGCGGCCGTGGGGAGTCGCGCCTCCAGCAGCGAGATCACTTCGCCCGCGATCGACTTGTGATTCTGCTTCGCCCGCTTGCGCAGCGCTTCGTAAAGCTCATCGGGGACGTTTTCGACGTATAGGGTAGCCATAGGGAATCCCTAGGGCTATTCTAGCGCAGCCAGCACGCAGCGCTTCGCCAGCCAATCGATGTGGTGCGATGCGATCACCTTATATTGCTTGCTGTATAACTCGTGATTGCGCTCGACATCGTCCAGGCGGTAAACATAATTCACCATGAGGCCGGCGGAACGCTCGATCCCCAGCGCCGACGTATCGCCCAGCCAGTTGATGCGCTCCAGCCGCGCGCCGTTGCGCAGATGGAAACGCGCCACCGGGTCCAGCGGCTCGCGCCCCTGTTTGGCGTGCGTCAGGTAATACGCGCACAGCGGCTCCAGTTCGTGCCCGAGCGCTTCCGCCAATTCCTTGTCGTTTTCCTTGTCGTTTTCCTTGTCGTCTTCCTTGTCGTCTTCCTTGTCGCCGCGCCAAGCGCCTCCTTCGAGCTTGGCCAGGACGTCGGCGACCTTCGGGTCGCCGCTCACATGCTTAAGCCAGGAACGGAAACCCGGAATCGGCGACAGCGTGGCGAACTTCCTCAACCGCGGGAACTCGGCGGCTAAATCCTCCGCCACGCGCTTGATCAGAAAGCTTCCAAACGGCACTCCGCGCAACCCGGCCTGGCAATTGGTGATCGAGTAGAAAATCGCCGTGTCCGCTTCTCCCGGATCGGAAATCGGCGACAGCGGATCCACCAGCGGCTGCACCTGCGCGCTCATGCCGCGCGTCAGCGCCACTTCAATGAAGATGATCGGCTCGCCCGGTAGCGCCGGATGAAAGAAGCCGTAGCAGCGCCGGTCAGCCTGCAGGCGGCGCTGCAAGTCGGACCACCCCTGAATCGCATGCACCGCTTCAAACTGGATTAGTTTTTCGAGGATGTTCGCCGGCGTGGTCCAATCGATGCGCTGCAGCGACAGAAAACCGCGATTGAACCAGGATGCCAGCAGGTGCTCCAGATCGGCCGCGATCGCCTTCCACGCGGGATGCGCGCGCGTCTCCGCGAGCAGGTCGCGCCGCATGTCTACCAGCGTCCGCGTCCCGCCCGGAGCCGTGTTCAAACGGCGGAATAGCTCCTGCCGCGGCGGTTCCACCACCCGCTGCAACTCGGCGAGATTGGCAGCCGAGGGGTCCGCGCGATACGCCTCGCCCGAGCGCCCCACCGCGTCCGGATCGGGAGAGAACTCTTTCACCAGCACGTCAAAAAAAGCCTGCCGCTGCGGCACCTCAAAGGATTCGTAAGCCTGCTGCGCCTGCGTTGCCAGAAGGACGCCGGAGACTTCGCCGCGCTCCGACAATAAGCCGTGGCATAGCGCCGTGAGGTCGTGAACGGCGCGCGAATGACTGCGCGAACCGGCCTTGGGCGCGCCCCCGGAAAGCCCCAGCATTCTCGCCAGCCTCACTCGATTTCGTCCAGATGTCTCCAAGACACCATCTTATCTACTGCTGCGGCCCGCCGCATTCCGGGCAGAATTTCGCCGCCCTGGTAATGGATTTGCCGCAGGAAATGCAGAATTTAGCATCCGCTACCGCAACCGCCCCCGTGTCCGGTTTCATCGCGTTCATCAATTGCTGCCCCATCGCCAGGCCCGCGCCCAGCCCCATGCCCGCCGCCGCGCCGCCTCCGCCTTCATTCGCCGCCGCAATCGGTAGCGAAGTGCCCGCCTGGAACTGCGCGTAACGCCCCAGATCGCCCACCATGTTCATGCCAATGCGCGCGTCGAGCGTTTTTTGCAATTCCTCGGGCAGCGACAGATTTTCCACCACAAAACTATCCAGCATCAACCCCAGATCGGCAAACACCGGCTTCAATCCCTCGCCGATGCGCTGCGCCAGCGCCGCTTGATTGGCCGCCATATCGACGAACGGCACGCTGCTGCCCGCGAAAGTATCGGTCATGTGGCTGACAATCGTCTCGCGAAGCTGCCCTTCGATGTCGCTCACCAAATACGCATGGCGCGTCCCGCTCACCTTCGTGTGAAACACGCGCGGGTCGAACACATGCCAGGCGTAGATCCCGTAGCCGCGTACCCGCACCGCTCCGAATTCCTTATCGCGGATGGTGATGGGCGTCGCCGTGCCCCATTTCTGCCCCGTCTGCTGGCGCGTGGAGAAGAAGTACACATCGCTCTTGAAAGGCGATTGAAACTTCTTGTCCCAGTTTAAAAGGTCGGTCAGAATGGGCAGATTCTGCGTGGTCAGCGTGTAGAGCCCCGGCCCGAACACATCGGCCAGCCGCCCCTCATCGATGAACGCAGCCATCTGCGACTCGCGCACCGTCAGCCGAGCCCCGTTCTGAATTTCCAGATCCTGCATGGGATAACGCGCGGCCAGAATGCCGTTTTCCTCCTCCGTCCACTGAATAACATCGATATATTGCTTTGCAATGAATTCGCGCAGCGACATGGATCTCCTCCGGTTCTCAAATACAGGAACGCTAGCCGGTCTATCGTTGTTCCGGCAAGAAAACCTTAGAGCCGGATACAGTGAATAGATGACTCGCGGCAATTTATGGTTGGTCCGGCACGGAGAAACGGAGTGGAGCGCGGCCGGCAGGCACACCTCTGCAACCGACCTGGCCTTGACCCCGGAAGGCGAGCGCAAAGCCGCCGCGGTAGGGCGCATGCTGGCCGGCAAGCAGTTCGCGTTAGTGCTCGCAAGTCCCCTCCTCCGCGCCCTGGAAACCTGCCGTCTGGCCGGATACAGCGCCGCGCTCGAACCCGATCTGCACGAGTGGAATTACGGCGCCTACGAGGGCCTCACCACCGCGCAAATTCAAATCCAGAACCCCCATTGGACCATCTGGACCGGCACGCCCCCCGGCGGCGAATCGGCGGCCGAAGTAGCCGCTCGCGGCGATCGCGTCATCGCCAGAGCCGTAGCCGCCGGCGGCGACGTAGCGCTGTTCGGTCACGGTCACATGCTGCGCGTGCTGGCCGCCCGCTGGCTCGGGCTCGAACCCACGGCTGGCCGCTGGTTCGCGCTCTCCACCGGTTCTATCGGCATTTTGGGCTATGAGCGCGAAGCGCGCGTGTTGCAGCTGTGGAACCGTACGGAATAACTTTTATCCGGAATGGGCCGGTCTTTCGCGAAGAGCGGCGCCGCGGAAACAGCCACATAATAGAAGGTGTGGAGAGCGCGCCTCCAGTTGCAACGCAACCGCCCCGCCTCTGGCTATGGCCCAATCTGCTGAGCCTGGATGCTCCCCTGGTCGCCGTGCTGTGGCAGGTTCTCTTCGCGCGCTGCTTCCAGGTGCCCGTCGATGCGCTGGCGGCGCTGCTCCTGCTGCTCACGGTGTGGTTGATTTACGCGGCCGATCGCACGCTCGACGCCTGGAAAGGCGATTGCCATTCTCCCCGGCATGAGTTTTACCGGCGCTGGTGGAAAACGCTAGTTCCCCTGTGGATATCGGTGCTGGGACTCACCACCTGGTTGGCGGCCGAGCGCTTTTCGAGCGGCCTGTTCCTGCGCGGAGCGATTTTGCTCGCGGCGGTGGGCGTCTATTTCGCCCTGGTGCATTCCGGAATCCTGCGCGGGCCCAAGGAGGCGGCAGTGGGCGTTCTGTTCGCGCTGGGCGCTTCGCTCGAAGCGTGGAGCAAAGTGAAATCTCCCGCCGACGTGGCCACCATCCTGCTGTTTTCGGGCTTGTGCTGGATGAACTGCATCGCCATCCAGCGCTGGGAAGGAGAAAGGCTGGATTGGTCGCCCAGCATCGCCGCCATCGTGCTCGCCTGCGCGGCGGCAGTCCTTTTATATGCGCACCGTCCGATCCTGGGCGGCGCGGAACTGGCCAGCGCCACAGCGTTCCTGCTGCTGGGCCGCGTGCACCGCAGGCTCTCCGCCGATGCCGTGCGAGTTCTGGCCGACGTGGCGCTGCTGAGTCCGCTGTTGTTCCTGCCGATGGTCGCGTGAACTGCGATCGCATCGCCCGCTGCTATCGCTGGCTGGAATACGCGGGATTCGGGCGCGCCCTCGAACACTGCCGCGAAGCCTTCCTTGCCGATGTGTCGACCGCACGCCGCGTATTGGTGTTGGGAGACGGCGACGGCCGGGCGTTGGCGGCTTTGCTGACGGCGGCTCCCCAAGCGCGGATCGATTACGTCGACCTGAGCGCGCGCATGCTGGAACTCGCTCGCCGCCGCGCCGGCGATCTTCGCGTGGCGTATCGGCAAGACGACGCCCGCACCACGCCGCTGCCTGCCGCGGAATACGATTTGATCGTCACGCACTTTTTTCTCGATTGCTTCGACGAACCGGAACAAGCCCGTCTCGTCGCGCGCGTGGCTTGCGCAGCGACCCCGCAAGCCCGCTGGCTGGTCTCGGAATTCCGCCATCCAGGATTACTGGTGCGCGCGCTGTACCTGTTCTTCCGCGCCGCCACCGGCCTAAAAACGCAGCGTCTGGTGGATCACCATCTGCTGTTCGAGCGTCATGGCTTTCGTTTATCGCGCAGCGAATCGGCGTGGCGCGGGTTGCTCGCCTCGGAGTTGTGGGTACGTGTAAAATGGTCAGCCATGCGAATCCTCATCCACATAAAATTCCCGGTCGAGCCCTTTAACACGTATGTGAAAGACGGTTCCGCGGGAGCGAGAATCCAGAAGATCATGGCAGAAGCCAAGCCCGAAGCGGCTTACTTCGCCGAGTTCGGAGGCCAGCGTGGCGGCATCATCGTCGTCAATCTCGACGACGCCTCGAAGATCCCCGCGCTCGCCGAGCCGTGGTTTCTCGGCTTCAACGCTCACGTCGAATTCCATCCCGCCATGACGCCCGAAGATCTCGGCAAAGCGGACTTGGGCGCTATCGGAAAAAAATGGGCCTAACGGTTGAGTAATTTCCTGGCGCCGGACCGCATGCGACCACATCTGGAGCGTCCGCGAAATCCTGGAGGCCGAGTGATATGGCCTTACGTTTGCCCGTCCGCCAACGGAAGTGCGCCTTAGCTAAATTGGCCTATTGACCACGCTCATTTTTGGAGTCAAACTCGAACCATGCAATCTGGCGTGCTTGATGCGGCTGAGCGGGCCTGCCAGCGGTCCGCTGCTACTACAAATCTCGAAATGAAGCGTGGCGTGGACAGCCTCATAATGATCGCCCAAGCCGCTCCTTCTTTGGGAATTTTTGCGCTGGTGACCGGTATCATGCCCGCCCTGAAGTCATTCTGGATACCGCACTGGGAATGTGATTGCGCCGGGGGACCCGCCGAAGTTTTTGTGCTACCTGCCGTGGGGCTCTTCATCGCTTCTGTGACAATGTTTTTTCACGGTTTTCTATCTGCCAAACTCGAACAGTTTCGGATGGAGATGGAGGCGGCATCGCTTCAGTTGATGAATGATCTGGTTCGCCCCTCAACCAACATTTAGCGGCACTCCCCGGCACCCCAGATTTAGCGCACTACCATTGGGCGGCGGTCCGCTTCGCGGGTCGTGTATACTAATATCAGTTGGCGAATAGGTTGAGTGGGCGCAAGCCCACTTTTTTATTGGCTGGCACTATTTTAAGTAAAGCGGCAGGGCCAAATGGCGGACCGTGAGGCTGTCATAGACAAAGTAATCGAGATCGCGGAAAGGGTTGGCGCCAGCAAGGGCATCGAGATTGTCGATGTGGACTTGGTGGGCGGCGGCCGCAATCGGGTTCTGCGCATCTTTATCGACCGCCCGCCGGTGGCTGGCCAAGCCGTGGATCCCGCTGCGCCGCAAGGAGTTACGCTCGACGATTGCGAGTTTATCTCGCATCAGGTCGGCACCATTTTGGACGTCGAAGACGTAATCCCGGGCGCCAGCTACCGCCTGGAAGTAAGTTCGCCGGGAGTCGAGCGCAAGCTCTCCAAACCCCACGAATTTGAGCGCTTTGTGGGCCAGAAGGTCAAGGTGGTTTTACGCCAGCCCGTTGAAAACCAACGCC